>NZ_RCXU01000021.1:0-71076 GCF_004167315.1 Blautia sp. aa_0143 | reverse complement strand
ACAATGCTTTGCATTAATCAAGATCTATTTTATATTTGGGGCAATATTTTCAAGCTAATTGGTGTTGCCCTATAACAATCCCCATGATTTCTGCTTTTAAACCAGTTTTACACATATTTATAGATTTTATTATATTAACTTTAGAAAGTAAAGAGGATTTTTCGTTTTTTTACATAAAAAAGTATTTTATATGATGAAAAAGGGCTGAACCATATAAGGCGGCCCAGCTCTTTTTCAAAATCTCTGTTTATTTTTCTTCCATACGCTTCTGCACATCTTCCACTGTATATGCAAGCTTCTCAACATCCTCGGAATAAGTCAGCCCATCCTTCTCAGCCAGAGCTTTCAGAACACCGATCGTTTTCTGAAGATGCATGTAGTTTCCTGCGGAGGAACCACCTGTCAGCGCGATGTATTCTCTGTAATAATTCATGAACATGTTCATTTCCGGGCTGTCCTGATTATATACTACAACACCTATTGTATATTGGATATCTCCGTCTTCGACAGCAGCAGAAAGTTTTTAAAAATCATACTGTTTTGTGCATTTCTTTATTTTTCCGTTACATAATGGCAGGCTACTTCATGTCCGGACTCTACTTCTGTGAGCACAGGACGGATCGTCCTGCATTTCTCCATGCAGTGTTCGCAACGATTCTGGAATGGACAGCCATGAGGAACATCCAGAGGGCTGGGGGCCTCACTTTCGATGCTCTCGATCTTTTTGTTCTGATCCATATGAATGGAAAACTGTGCCCCCAGAAGAGCCTGTGTATATGGATGAAGAGACTTTTCCGTAACATCCTCTCCCGGAATTACCTCCACGATATTCCCGAGGTACATGACAGCAATCTGATGAGCAAAGGAACGGATCAGAGCCAGGTCATGGCAGATAAAAAGCATGCTGATGTTTTTCTCCTTCTGGAGACGTACCAGAAGCCGGATCACGGATTCCTGTACGGAAACGTCAAGTGCAGAGGTAGCCTCATCGCACACCAGAATCTCCGGTTCCAGGGAAAGTGCCCGGGCAATACTGATACGCTGACGCTGACCACCACTCATATTATGGGGATAGCGGTCTGTAAAATCTTCAGGAAGCTCTACCATTTTCAGGAGTTCTCTGGCCTTGGATTCCTTTTCGCTTCTTTTCAGCTTTCCGTAATTGATCAGGGGTTCTGTGAGAATATCCACGATCTTCATTTTCGGGTCAAAGGACGCCAACGGATCCTGGAAGACCATCTGCATGTTCTGACGGTTCAGCCAGGTTTCTTTTTTGGAAAGATCAGAGAGGTTTTTTCCATGGTAAAGGATCTCTCCGCTGGTCGGTTTGTCAAGAGAAATGACCATGCGGACAAAGGTTGATTTACCGCAGCCACTCTCTCCTACGATTCCCAGAGTTTTTCCTTTATAAACGTTCAGGTTCACATCGTTGCAGGCTGTTAAAGTTCTGCCGCCGGAAGCCGGGAACTGTTTTACGATATGTTTTGCACTGAGTACGATATCGGATTCCTTAAACATAACGCTGTCCCTCCATTTCCGGCACTGCAGCCAGCAGTTTCTTTGTATAGTCACTGGTCGGATGCTCCATGACTTCATCTCGTGTTCCCTGATCCACAACTTTTCCGTTCTGCATAACAACAAGCTGATCTGCCATATAGGCTGCTACGCCAATGTTATGAGTAACAATGATGATACCGGTTCCGAAATCATCACGGAGCTCCATCATCTGGCGTACGATCTGTGCCTGTGTAGTAACGTCCAGCGCACTAGTCGGCTCATCTGCAAGAAGCAGCTCCGGGTTAAAAGTCATGGCCATGGCAATACCAACTCGCTGGCGCATACCACCGGAAAGCTGGTGTGGATAACTTTTCATGATATTTTCTGCGTCCGGAAGACGCATTTTCTGAAGCATGGAACAGCCTTTCTTCCATGCTTCTGCTTTGGATACATCTGTATGTGTACAGATATATTCCACATACTGACTTCCGATCTTACGGATAGGGTTCAG
The DNA here is from genome assembly GCF_004167315.1 of Blautia sp. aa_0143. Classification (NCBI taxonomy): domain Bacteria; kingdom Bacillati; phylum Bacillota; class Clostridia; order Lachnospirales; family Lachnospiraceae; genus Blautia; species Blautia sp. aa_0143. The sequence continues at coordinate 69,068 of NZ_RCXU01000021.1, read as the reverse complement.
GGTTCCGCCGCAGTCCTGGAAGATCATGGAAATGCGGGTACCCCTTAAATTTCTCCATTCATTCTTTGTATTGGAAAGCAGAGAATGTCCGTGAAACTGAATATCTCCGGTGCTGACCCGGCCACCTCCGCCAAGTGCGCCGAGGACAGCACGAATCACGGTTGTTTTTCCACTTCCACTCTCGCCTACCACACTGATGATCTCCCCCTTCTTCATGGAAAGGTTGAAATGTTCAATGGTAGGTGCCTGTTTTCCGTACTGAACGGAAAGATCCTTGATCTCAAGCATAAATAAGCGCTCCTTTACTCGGCAAGAGTGATATCCTTTGTCAGCCAGTAATAATCCATTGGATACATCTTAACACCTGTTACCTTTTTGTTGGAGAAGAGGTAGGTTGTCTCATAACCAAAGAATACAGTTGCAGCATCATCCATGATATCCTGCTGAATATCGATGATGAGATCTTTTCTCTTGTCCTCATCAAATGTCTGCGCAAGCTCGTCAAGAAGCTTGTCAACCTCCGGGTTATTGTATCCTGCAGTATTGTTTGCAGAGGAGCTGTACCAGTTCTCTCTTAAGTAGTTCTCAGGGTCTCCAGTGTTTGCTACCAGCACGTTCCAGATCAGAAGGTCATACTGACCGGAATCTCTCATGTCAAGAAGTGTCTCATAACTTACTGTGTTCAGGTTTACGTTGATACCGATCTCCTTCAGACTGGCCTGTGCTGCCTGTGCGTATACACCAAGCTCGGCACGGCTTGTGTAGATAACAAAATCAAGAACAAGAGGATCTCCGTCAGGAGTTTCTACAAATCCGTCACCGTCAACATCTTTGTATCCGGCCTCATCAAGGATCTTCTTTGCGCTGTCCGGATCATAGGAATTCTCATCCTTCAGATCATCGAATCCAAAGTCAAGTGTTGGAGGAACCGGTGCTTTACCAGCTGTTGCGCCACCCTCAAGAAGAGTGTTGCAGTATGTTTCCTTGTCAAGGCCACGAAGAAGTGCCTGGCGAAGAGCCTTATCGCTGAGTGCATGATCCTCATTCTGGTTCATGAATGCATAGGTGGAACGAAGAGACTGAAGCTCCTGGATGTCGTAATTGTCATTTCCCTCAAACTCAACCAGGTTCTCTGTTTTCAGGTTGTAAGCGATATCGATCTCACCTGTCTGAAGAGCCATGGAACGTGTTGTCTGGTCATCCACACATTTCAGTGTAACTTTATCAAGGGGAACTTCTCCATCCCAGTAGTTCTCATTTTTTACTACGATACAGGAATCCGTCGGGCTGAAGGACTCTACTGCGTAAGGTCCTGTACAGATCGGTCCTTCCATGGCAAATGTAGAATCATCTACATTTGTATCTACGATCAGAAACAGCGGGTCTGCAAGGCATCCGGCCATGTTTGCATTTGCTCTGTTCAGATGGAAGATCAGGTTCTGTCCGTCAACTTCGAGGCTGTCGAGATCAAAGAATTCCGGAACACGGTCACTCTTTTCAGCGGTACGTTCGATGGAGGCTTTTACCATTTCCGGTGTCATATCGTCACCGTTGGAGAATTTTACGCCCTCACGGATCTTGAAGGTCCATGTTTTTCCATCGTCACTGTTTTCCCACTCTTCCGCAAGACATGGAACGATCTCACCGTTCTCATCGAATTTTGTAAGGCACTCGCCGATCGCATAACGGGATACAACCCAGCTGAAATACTGCTCTGTCGGCTCCAGTGTATCTGCAAAGCTTGTTACTCCGATGGTGATCTCCTTATCACTTTTTTTGTCACCTTTTGCCTGAGCCACTGTTGCCATTGAAAGGGTCATCATACATGCAAGTGTAGCAGCCAGCACTTTTTTAACTACATTATTTCTCATTTCATCCTCCTAAAGATAATATACTGATCATATGGTGTTGGTTTGTTACAGAGTTGTTTTATTGATCCTGGCGCGGATCCAGTACATCACGGATGCTGTCTCCAAGCATGTTGAAAACAACAACACAGATTACGATAGCGATACCAGGGTAGATCATAAGCCATGGCGCCTTTGCCATGTAGGTTCTTCCTTCATTCAGCATCAGTCCCCACTCCGGTGTCGGCGCAGTTGCACCAAATCCCAGGAATGAAAGGGAAGCCAGCTCCAGCATCATAGTTCCGATATCTGCTGCCGCAGTTACCACCATCTGGGTTACCATGTTGGGAAGAATGTGTACAAGAAGAATTTTCCAGGTCTTTGTTCCGTTTACTATAGCTGCCTCTATGTAAAGACTCTTCTTGACTTTCAAGACCATACTTCGTGCAAGACGGGCATATTTTGTCCAGCTTACAGCCGCAATGGAAATAACGGCATTGACCAAGTTTGGTCCAAGCATACCGGCAATGGCAATGGCCAGTACAAGCCCAGGGAAGGAGATCATCATATCTGCGATACGCATGATCACTGCATCCACAACGCCGCCGAAATATCCGGCAATAACTCCTAAAAATGTACCGATGACAAAGATCACTGCAACCAGACATAAGGTCATGATCAGAGAGGTTCTTGTTCCGAAGATAACACGGGAAAGAAGATCTCGTCCAAGCTTATCCGTTCCGAACGGATGAGCGGAGCTTGGCTCCTGCAGTGATTCGGTCATAACTGCATTCAGTGGATCATATGGTGAGAGCTGCGGCGCAAAGATCGCAATTCCGATCACCACGAGACCCAGAATGAAGAAAAGAGTGAACTGTTTATTTTCTTTGAATGTTCGTAATACCTTTTTCAATTATCTATCCTCCTTAAGTCTTGGATCGAGATAAGTATAGGACAGATCCACAAGCAGGTTGATGCACATGTACAGGATCGCGATCCAAAGTACATAGCCCTGTACAAGAGGATAGTCACGACAGGAAATCGCCTTTACTGCCATATTTCCCATTCCAGGCCAGTTGTAAATGATCTCTACAACTGCAGTACCTCCCAGAAGACTTCCAAGGGAAAGTCCCAACAGCGTTACCAGCGGAAGCATAACATTAGGAAGGACGTGTTTCCAGAGAATGACGCTTTCCTTGATTCCACGCATTCTTGCACCTGTGACATAATCCTGATGAAGTTCCTCCAGCACTGCACTTCTTACCTGTCTGGTATATTTTGCAGACATGGCAAGTGCAAGAGTCAGCGCCGGGAGGATCATGGATTTAAAATCCGTACTGCCTCCTGCAACATTGATCCAGCGAAGCTGAACACCAAAGATGCTGAGAAGGATCAGGCCCAGCCAGAAGCTTGGAACAGATACTCCCACAAAGGTAATTCCTCTCACAAAATAATCCGGGAATTTGTTCTGATATACAGCGGCCAGGATTCCAAGCGGTATGGAAATAATGACCATCATCAGAAGTGCCAGCAACGACATCCTCAGCGTCGGCCAGAAACAGGATACCAGTTTATCTGTTACCGGCATTTTGAAAGAATAGGACTGTCCCATATCTCCTGTAACAACACCCTTCAGCCAGGAACCATACTGCACGAGAAAGGGCTGATCAAGGCCAAGCTCATGTCTTGTCTGTTCCAGAAGCTCTGGTGTAGGAAGATTACCACACTCTGTCAGCATGATCTCCGCAGGATCACCAGGTGACAGGTAGGTCAGTCCAAATGTGAAAAAGCTGATTCCAAATAATACAATGATGATCTGGAGAAATCTTTTTCCTACTTGTTTCTTTGTCACGTTTTACTCCTTTCCTCATTTGATGCGATTTTAACATTGCCGTTTTAATTTAGTTAGATAAAAGAAACTATTGGATTCTCAATATGCAGAATATGCATGGAATTTTAGAAAATTTGCACGAAAAAAGCCCGTGACGAAATACGGGCACACAAAATAAATATGCTTCCTATCTTCCGTAAGAATCATTTTAAAACAATTGCAAGCAGGTCTCCTGACTTAGGATCCTTACCCTCAGACACCTTCCCGGTCTATTTCTCACGCACTCGACCAGTGGTACTTTGTCTGAGGATTTCCCCTTACAGTGACGGGATCGTACCGGATTTACACCGGTTTCCCTATTAATCCTCTCAGAACTTACAACGGCTGATGTGAAAATCAGCAAATGCTGTCAAATTACTGAAACATTATATGATAAAACTATAGTTTATGTCTATGGAAAAATGTTATATTTTTAGAAAACTCATAAATTTTGTTAAAGATGCTTGAATTGTATATATCCCCCATGGGGGATTTGACAATTGGATTTATCTAATCTGCTAAAAAAACACGGATTTTACCTCACTATTTTTACAAATAGAATAGCAAATGGTAAAACCCGGTTTTCTTACTGTTTCAATATGATTTCAGACAGAAGCGTTCTGAAAAGGTTGTTTACTATCAGGTCAGAGTCTCCGTGATCGCTGCATATGCGATCATTGGTCCGTCTTCAATAATGTTCAGACTGGCTGTCTGATAAAGTACGACTCCGTTTTCAGTTGCAATAGAGGTGTAAAGTAAATTCCCATAGTAATCTCTCAGTTCACCCAGTTCTTCCCCCTTAAAAAAGTATTCTCCAGGCTTCTTGGACGGATACCAGCATCCGGTATACGGCGCATATTCATAGACTACATTTTCCAGAAGCATCTGACGGTAATGCTTCAGACCATGACATTTCTTTCCCTGGAGATGAAAAACAAGGTGACGGACGTCTCTTTTATCCTGTTCTACTTCCTCCCAGGTCCAGTAGCTGTGTCCGCCTCTTTCGATAAGAATACTTGGAATTCCAAGAGAAGAAGCATAATTGTAGGCGCCACCTGTGGCAGTTGTGGAACGGACCACATATTTTACGCCGATATGCCGTGCCATATGTAATGATTTCTCTGCTGTCTTTTCATCTACAACCCCTACATAATAAACATAGGGATGAAGCTGTTCGAACCCATCTCCGCTATGCAGGTCGATATAATAATCTGCTATGGAAAAAAGCTTTGTCACTATAGCATAGGCAATACGATCTGCAGCTGTTCCCTCAGGATCTCCGGGGAAAACGCGGTTCAGGTTCTTGCCATCCTCATAGACTAGACTCATGGTGCGATGCTCAAAGCCACTGACATTGACCAGTGGAACGATGATCACATTTCCCTTTAGTTCTTCCGGTTGAAATTCTTTTGCAAGTTCCATTGCCGCCTGGATTCCTACATACTCCGCACTGTGTATTCCCGCTGTGATCAGTATCGTCGGTCCGTCTTTCACTCCGCATATCACAGTTGCCGGCATTGCTATGCCGTATCCTGTGATCTTAATTTTCCCCTGTGCCTTCTCTCCTTTTTCAATCACCCAGTCATCAATTTTGATCATTGGTTGTTTCCCTTTTCCTTTTTTATATTTCCGCACTTTTGACGATAAGTATATCATGCCTAACCGAAATTGTACATATTCTTTTAAGATTCCGGGAAAACAGAAAAAAGCTTTCGTAACCGTTCATTCTGATCCGACGTACAAAAGCTTTTTTCCTGAATGATATATAATTTATCTTTTTACCAATTCTTTGGTGATTTCTTCCCAGCTGACTCCTTTTTCCACCATGAGTACCATCATATGATAAAGAAAATCTGAAATTTCGTATTTAATCTCTTCTTTATCCGGATTTTTGGCTGCAATGACGATCTCTGTGCATTCTTCACCGACTTTTTTCAAAATCTTGTCGATTCCTTTATCAAAAAGATAATTGGTATAGGAACCTTCCTTTGGATGTTCTTTTCGGTCAGTGATCACATCATACACATTCTGGAACACGTGAAGAGGATTGGTATCATCGTACTCCTTTTTCATCAGCGGTTTGAAGAAACAAGTACGGTTTCCTGTATGGCAGGCTGCGCCCACCTGCTCCACTTTGGCAAGGATCGTATCATTATCACAGTCAATGGTAAGAGACTTTACATACTGTACGTGGCCGGATGTCAGACCTTTGGTCCAGAGCTCATTCCGGCTGCGACTCCAGTATGTCATTTTTCCAAGCTTCAATGTTGTGTTAAAAGCAAGCTCATTCATATAGGCCAGCATCAGTACTTCATCCGTCCGGTAATCCTGGACAATAACCGGAACCATTCCGTCACTGTTTAATTTAAAGTCCGACCATGCAATATTACTTTTATATGTGTTTACCGGAATTCCGGCTTCTTCGCAGGTTTCCTTAAATGTATGCAGATCATTTTCAAGACTGCTTACATAAGCACCGCAAAGTCCGGACACAGCTGGTTCTCCTAAAAGCTCCAGAACGCTCTCAGATCTGTTTTCATCGGTATGAAGAACAATGGAAATCTGAGAAATCTCTGCAATTTCATTTTCGACAGTGTCCAAAGCCAGAACAGTGTCTGCATATGTTTCGATCAGATCCTGATTTTCTGTGAATTCTCTCAGATCAGAGATGCTGATCATCATACGCTCTTTTCCAAAGCGCCGGGATACTTCTTCCAGAAGCTTGATATTATTCTCTTTCGAAAAATTCAGTACAACTTTGGCACATCCCGCATAGATCAGCTTTTTTACATCTTCCATACGTTTGATATTTCCCGCTGCGATCACCGGGATCTCAGATACCTGACAGATATCACGGATTTTTCCGATCGCACGGTCATGCTCTGCATCTGTGGAAGAAAAGTCAAATACCAGAAGCTCATCTGCCCCATTGTCACCGTAAAATTTTGCAAGTGTTTCTACATTTCCGTCTCCGAAAAGATTTCTCTGTCCAAATCCGGTTACCGCCTTTTCTGAATGAAGATAAAGGCATGGGATCAACTGTTTGTTCATAAGTGGTCTCCTTCTGTATCAGAGGCTTCCCTTGGTAGAAAGCACGTCTGTGATCCGGGAATCGTACTGTGTGGCTGCATCAAGGGCTTTCGCAAAGCTTTTAAACATGGCCTCTGCCACATGATGGCTGTTTCCTCCGGAAAGAACCTTGATGTGAAGATTCATTGCTGCGGAATAGGATACTGCATAAAAGAATTCCTTTACCATCTCTGTAGCCATATCTCCTATTTTTTCCGTAGAAAACTCTGCATCCCATCCGAGATAAGGTCTTCCGGAAAGATCTACTGCGCAGAGCACAAGCACTTCATCCATAGGAAGGATACAGCTGCCGTAACGTTTGATCCCTTTTTTGTCGCCAACTGCCTCACGGATAGCGTTTCCAAGGACGATCCCTGTATCTTCAATGGTGTGATGATCATCTACATTCAGATCACCGTGGACTCTCAGCGTAAGATCATACAGTCCATGGCGCGTAAAACCGTCCAGCATATGGTCAAAAAAGCCAATGCCTGTATCAATATCGGAACTTCCTGTTCCATCAATATTCAGCTGCAGACGTATCTGCGTTTCTTTTGTGTTTCTTTCGATCAGTGCTTCTCTTGCCATTATTCGTTCTCCTTGTCCTCTTCCTCAAAACGGACTGCAATGGAATTTGCGTGTGCAGTCAGCTGTTCCGATGTGGCAAACTGGATAATGTCCTTGTGGATCTTTCGGAGTGCTTCCCTGGAATAATATACAATACTGGATTTTTTGATAAAATCATCTACAGAAAGTGCGGAGAAAAATTTGGCGGTTCCATTGGTAGGAAGTACGTGGTTTGGTCCTGCAAAATAATCTCCAAGGGGTTCAGAGCTGTGCTCTCCGATAAAGATCGCACCTGCATTTCGTACCTTCATCATATCTTCAAAAGGATTCTTTGTGACGATCTCCATATGCTCAGAAGCAATTTCATTGGCAGCCTCAATGGCCTCGTCCATATCTTCTGCGATCAGGATATAACCAAAGTTCTCCAGGGATTTCTCAATAATGGCTTTTCTGGAAAGTACCTCAACAAAACCTCTGACTTCTTTATCTACCTGATCTGCAAATTCCTCATTTGTTGTGATCAGGATCGCAGATGCCATCTCATCATGTTCTGCCTGAGAAAGAAGATCTGCTGCAATATAACGAGGATTTGCAGTCTCATCTGCAAGAACGAGGATCTCGCTTGGGCCGGCAATAGAATCAATGCTTACGTATCCATAAACTGCCTTTTTTGCAAGCGCAACAAAAATATTTCCGGGTCCTACGATCTTGTCAACCTTTGGAATACTCTCGGTTCCATATGCAAGTGCTCCGATGGCCTGTGCACCACCCACTTTATAGATTTCATCTGCTCCGGCTTCGTTGGCAGCAACAAGTGTGCTTGGATTTACTTTTCCGTCTTTTCCAGGAGGTGTTGTCATTACAATACGGTCAACACCGGCAACTTTTGCAGGAACGATATTCATAAGCACGGAAGACGGATATACAGCCTTTCCACCGGGAACGTAAACACCTACACAGTTCAGAGCGGTTACCTTCTGACCAAGCATGGTTCCGTCTGTTGTGCTTGTGAACCAGCTGTTCTGAAGTTGCTTTTCGTGATAGCTGCGGATATTCACCAATGCTTTTTTGATCACATCGATCAGGGAAGGATCTACCAGCTTGTATGCTTCCTCGATCTCCTCAGGGGTTACACGGATCGTATCCTTTGTCACTTCGACTTTATCAAATTCTCTGGTAAATGCAAATAACGCGGTATCTCCCTCTGCTTTTACTTTGGCAAGGATATTTGCTACTGCATCCTCGTATTTTCCATAATTATTAGGGCTTCTTTTTAAGAGAGTTTCCAGAATATCTTTTGTAGATTCTTTGGTGAGTTTTACCTTACGCATAATAAATTCTGCCTTCTTTCTGTATTTTGGAGGTTCATCTGTTGTTCAGTTTATTTGATCACACCTCGAAGTTCCGTGATCAGTTTGCGGATCCGTTCATCTTCCATTTTCATGCTGACCTGATTGACTACCATACGTGCAGACAGCGGGCAGACTTCTTCCAGCACCTTCAGGCCATTCTCGCGAAGGGTGCTTCCGGTTTCCACGATATCCACGATAACCTCGGAAAGTCCTACGATCGGTGCAAGCTCGATGGAACCGTTCAGCTTAATGATCTCCACAGTCTGATGCTTTTTGTTATAGAAGTAATCCTTTGCAATATTTGGATATTTTGTAGCTACACGGATCAGCTGATTGTTATTCAGGACTTCTCTGGCGCTTTCAGGGCCGCATACGCACATGCGGCATGCTCCAAATCCAAGATCCATAACCTCATATAGCTTTCTTCCTTCTTCCAGAATGGTATCCTTACCTACGATACCGATATCTGCTGCACCATACTCTACATAAGTCGGCACATCCGGACCTTTTGCAAGGAAAAACTTCAGCTTCAGTTCCTCATTGGTAAAGATCAGCTTTCGGGAATCTTTGTCACGCATCTCCTCACATGTAATACCGATCTTCTCAAACATATCCAGTGTTTTGCTGGCCAGACGCCCTTTTGTGAGGGCAAATGTAAGATATCTCATCAGTCCTGCTCCTCCTTTGCCGGGCACAATGCCACTTTTTTACCTTTATTTCGAAGCGCCATTGCTTCCTGGATCGCTTTTTTCAGATTTCCCGGATCATAGGTGATCACAATGGTTTTATCGCCAGCCGGAACAGCCAGCTTCTGTCTGGAAAGCGCGAGCATCAGGTTATCGACCACAATGGCAAATCCAATGGAAGAAGCCGGTTTTCCGAAATGCTTCATCAATTCGTTGTAGCGTCCGCCCTTGATCAGGGGTTCACCGGTTCTATATGTATAAGCCTGGAAAATGATCCCTGTATAATAACGGAACTTACTGAGCATTCCAAAATCAAAAGCAATGTATTTCTCACAGCCGTATACTTTCAGGATCTCATAAATTTCTTCCAGTCGTTTTACTGCAGAAAGTGCTTCCGGATTGGAGGTGAGTTTTTTTGCTTTTTCCAGCACTTCTGCTGAACCGAACATCTGAGGCAGTTCAGCAAAAGCCTTGGAAAGGTTATCACCTAAATTCTGTCCCTTAAGAAGTTCTTCCACACCAAAATAATTCTTCTGAGAGATCAGCTCACGAAGATGCTCTTCTATCTCCGGCTCCAGATCTGCCTCTGCAAGCAGGGATTTATAATAATCTACCTGGCCTACGCTAACCTGGAATTCGGTAAGTCCTGCTGCCTTCAGACACTCCACGGTCATAGCAAGGATCTCAGCATCTGCTGCTGCAGAATCATCTCCCATATGCTCAACACCCATCTGAGTATTTTCCTTCATCTGACCTCTGTAACTGGAATTGTTGATAAATGTATTTCCGGTATAACAAAGTCTTACAGGTCCTTTTTCCGGATCAAAATAAGTTGCACATGCTCTGGAAACAGACGGTGTAAAGTCAGGTCTGAGGACAAGTGTGTTTCCCTCTCTGTCAAAAAATTTATATAAATCCTTGGATGGGATCGTTCCTACTTCATTGCTGAACACTTCAAAATACTCAAATCCCGGTGTTTCTATATCTTCATATCCATATCTTGAAAACACCTGGTGGAGCTCCCTCTGGAGCCGTTTTTTGCGGCTGCATTCCTCTCCATAAATGTCCCGCACACCTTCAGGTGTATGAAAAATACGCTGCATGTTCATTTCCTCCGTAACACGTTTTGAGATTTTCTGTGTTCCACTTTAATTCGCTACCATGCTACCACAGAAAAACTTAAATTTGATTATATAGGAAACCTTTCCAAAAGTCAATCCCGTAATTGCAGATCTTTCTGGATCCCTTCCAGATAAGGAACCAGAAATCCATTTTTTCCGGAAAGATAAAATTCCTCGTCCAGCTCTTCCCGACGAAAACTTTTTCGTCCGCCGTCTTCCATCCTTTTCCAGAATTCCTTCAGCTTACGAAGGGTAAGATAATAAAAAACATTATCTGCGCTGAAATAGATCAGAAAAAAAGCAATCCCCTTCTGCTTTTCAAACTCATCCATAAATGATACCTGATGAGGATGAATGTTCGCAAGGGGAAAAGTTTTTACACAACATTCTTTTGCATCGAAGCAGACAGGGATTCCCTGTACTGCTCCGATATAATCTACGGTACTTTTCTGTTCAAAATATGCCAGCGTGATATGCCGGGAGGTTTTATCCATTTTAACCGGAGTGATCGGCGTCGGAATTTTCTGGATGAGGGCCAGTCCCTTTTCCCTGTACTGCTCATTGGTACGATTGATAAGTTCCTCCAGAGTAGAACCACGAAGTCCTCTGCTGTTCCATGTTGCCATAAAGTCTGCCCTTTAATTTAGAAGTTTGATGGATGGGAAATAACGGATCTCCGCCTTTCCGACGATCTGATCAAACTGTACATATGTATTCTGCCAGTATCGGGAATCCTTGGAATTGTTACGGTTGTCGCCCATCATAAAGTAACAGTTTTCCGGTACTTCGTATGGTCCGAAGCTTCCAAGAGGAGTTTCCGACACAAAGGAATCATCCAGAGGTGTCTCTGAATCATTGATATAAACTTTACCATCTTTGATCTCTACTTTATCTCCAGGAAGACCGATGATACGTTTGATGAACAGCTGGGACTCATCATCCGGATATTTGAAGATTACAATATCAAAGCGTTCCGGATCTTTCCATTTTTTTGAGATCTCGTGACCAAATACATCCATATTCAGACCATAGGCCAGACGATAGCCAAAGATACGATCCCCGGTCATAATGGTATTTTCCATAGATTCTGACGGAATCTTTGCATTGATCAGTACTACATTGTTGATAACTAGGACTACAACTACCACGATGATGATCATCTTGACGTAATCCCATATTTCATTCCAGATTTTCATAATAACTCTCCTCCAACTTTTCCTCTTTTAGTGTTCTGAGAAAGATTTCCGGAAGCGGTGCCGTAAAGACCTTCCCGGATAAATATGACAGGCTTCCTTTCATAGATGGAAACTCCATTCGAAAAGAATGAAGCAGCTGTCCTTTCAGTTTTTTATCGGCTTTTCCATATTTGGGATCACCAACAATCGAATGTCCCTCCGAAGCAAGGTGAGCTCGGATCTGATGTGCACGTCCTGTGATCAGTTCAACCTTAAGAAGGGTACGGGTTCCATTGGTACCCAACGGATAATACTTTGTTTCCACTGGAAGGGCATTTTCTTTCTCTTGTTTATAGATGGTTACTTTGTTGCTTTTTTTATCTTTTGCCAGATAACCTTTGATATATCTTTCTTCTTTTAAAACTCCCTCCACAAGACAGAGGTAATATTTATGAAGTTCCCTGGACTTGAACATCCCTGAAAGTTCCTGCAGACCGGAAAGGCTTTTGCCTGCCGCTATCAGTCCGCTGGTATTGCGGTCAAGGCGGTTGCATACGGAAGGACGAAAGGTTCTCAGATCATTCTCTGTAAGAGAGCCATTTTTCAGAAGATAGCCAGTCAGATATTCTACCAGTGAAGGGGTTCCGTCATCAGCAGGCTGAGAAAGCATTCCTGCCGGTTTGTTGATCAACAGGATATTTTCATCCTCGTAAATGATATCCAGAGCATAATGTGCCCGTGGAGCAGAATCATTTCCGCTGAATTTTTCAAATGTTTCATCACTTAAAAACAGTTTTACATGATCTCCTGAAAACAGCTTTTCATTCCCGGTGGCTTTTTTTCCATTGAGCGTGATATTTTTTTTCCTCATCATTTTGTAGAAAAAGCTCTTTGGAGCTTCACGGAGAAGCTTGGCCAGATATTTGTCAAAACGCTGTCCGGCCTCGTTTTCGTTAATGATAAATTCTTTCATTATATAATGCTCCTACAGACAGATTGCCAGGATCGTATGTTTGATCAGTTCTTCCCTGGAAAGATCCGGGTATCGCTCATCCGGCGTGAATTTAATCCCGTTTCTTAAAGATTCTTTGTGCTCATTCATGGAATCCAGACGTTCCAGATAGGGTTTCAGGTCCCTCAGGATCTTTACATCTACTTTATATCCGTTTTTACGGATGATTTTCTGTGACTGCTCTGCAAGGTAGGCGATATCTGCTTTTGGATCACTGGTATAACCCACTACTGTATTTCCGCACACGGCAACAGCGTCCAGATAACCGCTTTTCTCATAAAAAGTCATGTACATTTCATAGGACATGACCAGGTCACCGGCATGCTTGCGGATCTCTTTATAGAGCTTTTCATCCATAGGATGACGTAACAGGATCATGATCAGGCTTACCATGGATTTACATCCTGGCAGACAGCCTACTACGGTCAGAACCGTCCAGACTGTCATTCTTGTTCCGTTGACGGCCCACGCCACAAAGAAAATGAGCAGTGGAAGCGAAAATAATCCTGCGGTGATCAGGAGTCTTCGTTTTTTTTCGCTGTTAAAATAACCGAAATCACCTTTTTTTGTTTTTCTTTTTCTGGTATCTTTCATGTGCCGAACTCCTTGTCTGTGTTTTTTTGGCTTTTTTATGAAGCTCTCTGGGACGGATCAGACATTTCGGTCCAAAGCCGACCAGATCCATACGTCCGGTCATCTTAAGTCCTTCCAGGACCAGTTCGCGATTTTCCGGATTTTTATACTGCATCAGTGCTCGCTGTATTGCTTTTTCGTGTGGATTTTTCGGCACATATACCTTTTCGCCTGTCAGCGGATGGATTCCTGTGTAATACATACAGGTAGAAAGTGTTGATGGCGTTGGATAAAAATCCTGAACCTGCTCCGGCGTAAATCCAAGATCACGGACGTATTCCGCAAGCTTCACGGCTTCCTTCATTGTACACCCGGGATGGGACGACATGAAATACGGAACGGCATATTGCTGCTTACCAGTCCGCGCATTTGCTTTTTCATATTCCTTCAGAAAGCCCTCATAAACCTCGTGCCTGGGTTTGCCCATAAACTTCAGGACTTCATCAGAAACATGCTCCGGTGCTACTCGCAGCTGACCGCTGATGTGATATTTCACAAGCTCATTAAGAAAAGTTTTATCCGGATCTGCCATCAGATAATCAAACCGAATGCCGGAACGGACAAAAACTTTTTTAACTTTGGGGATATTCCTGACCTTTCTGAGAAGCTGAAGATAATCCTTGTGGTCTACCGTCAGATTCTTACACGGAGAAGGAAACAGGCACTGTCGCTCCTTGCAGACTCCTTTTGTCAGCTGCTTTTTGCAGGAAGGATAACGAAAATCAGCCGTAGGGCCTCCTACATCATGGATATAGCCTTTAAAATCCGGATCCTCCGTCATCTTTTCAGCTTCTTTCAGAATGGAATCGTGACTTCTTGTCTGAAGGATACGGCCCTGATGAAAGGTCAGCGCACAGAAATTACAGCTTCCAAAGCATCCTCTGTTGCTGGTCAGACTGAATTTGATCTCTTTCAGTGCCGGGATCCCGCCTTCTTTCTGGTACATGGGATGATATCGTCCTGTATAAGGCAGATCGTAAACATCGTCCATTTCCATCTGCGTCAGAGGCTGAGATGGTGGATTCTGTATCACATATCCACGGTTCCCATAAGATTCTGCCAGAGGCTTTGCTGTAAATGGATCCGTGTTTCGGTACTGAATGGCAAAGCTGTCCGCGTAAGCTTTTTTATCAGTCTGTACCTGTTCAAATGACGGAAGGACCACCGGATCGTAAACCCTGCTGATATCGTGGCTTTTAAAAACCGTCCCTGCCACATATGTGATCTCCTGGACCGGAATCCCGCTTTGCAGGGCTTCTGCGATCTCCAGGATGGAATGTTCCCCCATTCCATAAGAAATCAGATCCGCACCGGAATCGATCAGAATACTGTGCTTGACCTTATTTTCCCAATAATCGTAATGTGCCATTCTTCGAAGGCTGGCTTCGATCCCGCCAAGAATGATAGGCGTATGTTTATAGGTCTGCCGGATCAGATTGCTGTATACAACAGAAGCCCTGTCCGGTCTTAATCCCATTTTTCCTCCCGGAGAATAGGCATCTGTGCTTCGGTGCTTTTTGGAAACCGTATAATGATTCACCATGGAATCCATGTTTCCTGCTGTAACGAGAAAACCCAGGCGCGGTTCCCCGAACACCTGGATGCTCTCCTTCTTTCGCCAGTCAGGCTGAGGGATCATGCCTACACGATATCCTCTGCTTTCCAGAAGACGTCCAATGATCGCAGATCCAAAAGACGGATGATCCACATAGGCATCTCCTGTCACGTAGACAAAATCCAACTCATCCCAGCCTCTTGACTTCATATCTTCTCTTGTAACTGGTAAAAAATCCTGCATTTATAATTCCTCGTATGTATGTGTATTAGTACTGTCTGCCCTGTGTTCATATGCTGTGATGGACTGCCTGGGCACGATAACCCTCTGCAATGATATCCAACTGCCTGTGGAAGCGTTCCAGCTGACGCAGATCCTTGGTTTTGAATACCCGCAGGAACTCATCCTGTATTTTGCTGACTTCCCGTTCACTGGAAACACGGTAGAGATTTTCAATATTATTCAGAATATCCTTTACAAGATTGGACTGCATCTGAGATGAATTCTGGGCATCCATGATCTCATTGCGCACAGAAGACATTTCATGATCCAGCGAAATGATCGCATCGGATGCTTTACTAAGACGTTCTGCTACATGAGGAGGCATATCACCTTTGTATTTATACTGAAGAGAATGTTCGATCGTTGCCCAGAAATTCATTGCCATGGTACGGATCTGTATTTCTACCTGAAGCCGTTTCGGCCCATGAATAGTCTCCACTGTATAATAAAGGATCATGTGATAACTCCGGTAACCGCTCTGCTTGATATGCGTCAGATAGTTCTTTTCACTTTTGACTTCCATATCTGTTCTTTTTCGGATGATCGCAGCAACGGTATCGATATCTTCTTCAAACTGACATATGATCCGTACTCCTGCCAGATCTTCCATTTCTGTTTCCAGCTGTTCGATCGGGATATCTTTACGCTGCATTTTCTCCAGGATACTGGAAACGCTTTTTACTCTTCCACTGACTTGTTCAATGGGAGAATAACGATCATTTTCGTGATACTCTTCTATCATATGTTTAAACTTGACTGTCAGTTCTTTGACAGCCAGCTCGTAAGGGCACAAAATACTTCGCCATAACTGTATTTCCATGTTGCTCGCTCCTTATCATCTGCCGCCAGTCTCTTTTTGGTTTTGGTGACAGCGGCATACATTTTTTATTATAACATATGTTTTGGAAAAAAAGGGATTGTTTATCAATTTTTTATTAAAAAAATATAGAATTATTTTCCTTTTTGTGTGATGCATCCACAAATCTATATATATGTATAATTCTGTATTTTATGAATATTTTTTATCAGGGCATAAAAATACCCTGGAGAAACCTTACGTCTCTCCAGGGTAAAAGTTCGAACATACTCCGAACGGGATCAGTCTTTCAGATTTTTGAGAACCTGTACAAGATAGTTCCATACTCTTTCTGTGGAAGCAATGCTGAGAACCTCCTCGGATGTATGGATATCCTTCATATCCGGTCCAAGGGATACGCAGTCCAGTCCTTCCATTTTTTTATAGAAAAGCCCGCATTCAAGGCCTGCGTGGATCGCTACGACTTCAGGCTTATGTCCGTACATTTCCTCAAAAACTGCAACCATTTTATCTCGTAATGGAGATTCCTTTCTGTACTCCCATGCCGGGTATGCACCCTGTACTTCATAGTCACCACCAAGAATTTCTGTGAGATATTCAATCTTATCAGATAATGCACTGCATGCAGCGTCTACAGAGCTTCTTACACTGGAACTTGCAAAAAGCTCGTCCCTATCCAGACGGAGGATACCGATATTGCTGGAGGTTTCCACCAGGCCTTTGATGGTTCCGCTCATTTTCTGGATTCCGAATGGTACATTCTGCAGATAAAATACGATCTTTTCCTGACTTGTAGGATGAAGAACCTCTGCTGTTGCAGTACCCTTTTCTGTTATTTCAAAAGTAATGTTTTCGTCAGAACCAGTATATTCTTCACGGAGCTGCTCCTGGAGCTCTTTTGCGTAAGCTTTTACCTCAGCAACGGAATCCGTAAGAAATTCTGCGGTGCACTCTCTTGTAATGGCATTGTCTTTCTGTCCGCCTGTAAGAGAAATAAGGGCATATTCCGCTTTTTTCTTAAGTCCGTAAAGAAACCGTCCCATAAGTTTATTGGCATTCGCTCTGTTCTTGTCAATCTCGGCACCGGAATGTCCGCCCATAAGTCCACAGACTTTGACCTGTACCTTTTCTCCTTCTCCTTCTACGCGCTGGACAGGGATATGGCTGATACCGGAAAGACCGCCGGCACAGCTGATCCAGAGACTTCCCTCCGCTTCAGAATCCAGATTGATAAATCTTCTTCCCTTCAGCACGCTGCAGTCCAGACCGACTGCACCAAGAAGACCAATCTCCTCATCAACCGTGAGCAGTACTTCAAGAGGAGGGTGTGGAATATCTGTACTGTCAAGAAGGGCAAGGCCATAAGCAACTGCAATACCATCATCACCGCCAAGAGTTGTTCCGTTGGCTGTGATATAACCATCTTTTACAGAGATGTTCAAACCATCTTTTGTAAAATCATGATCTACATCCGGTCGTTTTTCACATACCATGTCCATGTGGCCCTGGATGATCACTGTGGGAGAATTCTCATATCCTGGTGTGCCTGGCTTGTAGATCACTACATTATTCAGCTCATCCTGTACATATCTGAATCCATGATCCTTCGCGAATTCCACAAGGAAATCACTGATCTGTTTTGTATTTCTGGAACCATGAGGAATCTTGCAGATTTCTTCAAAATAATGAAAAACTCTCTTTGGTTCACAATTTTCTAATACTGGCATAAATTCTGCCTCCTTCTGCTTCATAAATTCATTTGTCTTTTATAATAATCATATACTGTAAAAAAAGCAAGGACCTGTTTTTATGAAACGAAAAATAATCATATTTTTCTATATCTGCCTGTTGTTTTTTCTGCTTTTTCACCCAAAAGAAGCTCTTACCGGAGTAAAAAATGGACTTGGATTGTGGTTGAATATCATGATTCCCACTCTGCTGCCATTTCTGATCCTGACAGGAGCATTATTAAAAACTGGAAATATCCGGAAGCTTCTGAAACCATCTGCTTTCTTCTGGAAAACGTTTTTCGGGCTTTCACCTGCTGGAGCCTATGTTCTGATCCTGGGTCTGTTATGCGGATATCCTATGGGAGCCAAACTGGCACATGATCTGTACATAGACCAGCAGATTTCCCGCAGAGAAGGGGAATATCTTCTTACGTTTAGCTGTAATGCAAGTCCCGCATTTATCATTTCCTATCTTTCCGGGATACTCTTGAAAAATAAGATATCAGCAGTACAGATGATCCTCACTTTTCTGGCGGCAGATCTCTTTTGTATGCTGTTTTTTCGTTTCGTTGTATATCGCGGGCATACCGTGGACTCTGTCTGCGTAAACAAGATAAAAAAAGAGACATACCAACAGGACTCCATAGGAGTCATCCTGGATGTCTCGATCATGGACGGATTTGAAACCATCACACGTCTCGGGGGCTATATTCTCCTCTTCTCACTGATACTCGCCAGTATCAGCTTTTACTGGCCATTTCATGCACAAAGCTGTATGCTGTTCACAGCACCACTGGAACTAACTACCGGGCTGAAACAGATTGCCGGCGCACCACTGCCATGGAAAAGCAGATACCTTGCTTCTATGCTCCTGACTTCTTTTGGTGGCTTTTGCGTCATGGCTCAGACAAAAAGCGTATTGGAAAACAGTTTGTCACTGATCCCCTACGCCATTTCAAAATGTCTGAACGCCAGTGCGATATTCCTGATCCTAGTTTTCTCCGATATCGTCTAACAGATCTTCGTCTTCTTTTGTTATAGAAGAACTGTCATCATCCTGGAAGGTATTGGAGATTGCCGCTGCCTGAGCAGTCTGTGGTGCAAGCTCCTGACGATTATGATTAACAACCTCAAGGCAGCTCTGCAGAGCATCAATAAATGCTTTGTATTTACCACCGGCATCTTCAAGTGTCTGATTCAGGACAGAACCGATATTAGCCATCATATCATCTGTGTATGTGATCGCACTGAGACGAATGCTGTTTGCATCCTGTGTTGCAGAATCAAGAATCTCCTGAGCCTGCTTGTTTGCAGCATTTATGGTCTCATTTGCCTGTGCATATGCTTTCTGCATGATCTCATGCTGTGTAACAAGTTCCTGAGCTTTGGCCTGAGCATCTGCGATCAGACTGTCAGCTTTAGCCTGAGCATCCTCAAGGATCGCATCCTTATTGCTGATGATCTTCTGATAACGTTTGATCTCATCCGGAGTTTTCAGACGAAGTTCACGTAAATACTCCTCAATCTCTTCTTTGTTCACTACGATCTTGGTAGTGGAAAGAGGCTGGAATTTACAGCTGTCCACATACTCTTCAATCTCCTGAATAATCTGTTCAATTCTGCTGCTCATAATACACTCTCCTTATTTCTCTGTTTCTCTTTTTTTCAATTTCTCTTCGACTGCATCCGTAATCTCACGTGGAGCGAATTTGCTCAGATCTCCTCCGAAATTAGCAACTTCTTTCATGATCGTGGAGCTTAAGTATGCATATTCCAGACTGGTTGTAAGAAAAACGGTGTCCACATCCGGTGCCAGAACACGATTAGTCTGGGCCATCTGCAGTTCATATTCAAAATCCGTGACAGCACGAAGCCCTCGAACGATCACCTGGGCATGGTTTTCCCTGGCAAAGTTCACTGACAGGCCCTCGAATGCTTTCACCTCCACATTCGGGATATCTTTTGTCGCCTTTGTTAGTATCTTAACACGTTCTTCTACAGAAAACAACGGACTTTTTGCAGAATTATGCAAAACTCCCACTATAACCCGGTCAAATGAAATGCTTGCCCGCTTAATGATGTCAAGATGGCCATAGGTTGCCGGGTCAAAGCTTCCCGGGTATACTGCTGTTATCATATGTCTGTCTCTCTTTCATTTTTTTAGGAAAACATGCTTGTTGGTTTTATATTCCTTGGAACGTACCAGATGATATCCAAGGTCCTCTACATAAGAAAAATCCGTATGTAGATCTTCCTCCACAACGATCAGCGTGTTTTCATCTGCAAGAGTGCTGTCAGCCAGATACTCAAGGACTGGTTGTTCCAGATGCTGTTCGTATGGTGCATCCATAAAAATACAGTCAAATGGTTCTCCGCCTTCCAGTGAACGCAGTGCCTGAAGCACATCCATGTTCAGCAGTTTACCACCATCCGTGAGTTTTGTAAATGAAAGATTTTCGCGGATGCAAGTACATGCTTTGGGATTTTTTTCCACAAACACGGCATACTCGGCTCCACGGCTCAGAGCTTCAATACCGATCGCTCCGCTTCCGGAAAACAGATCCAGAAACCGACAACCCGGTATTTCAGGCTGGAGAATGTTAAAAAGAGTTTCCTTAATACGGTCTGTTGTTGGTCGTGTCTCATTTCCGGGAATGGTTTTTAAGTTTAATCTACGTGCTTTTCCTGCTATGACTCTCATTTCAGATTTAATCTCCAATCCAGATCACCGCGGGCCAGTCCAAGGATCAGAAGTTCCGCAGTGGCAATATTTGTAGCAACCGGAATGTTGTACTGGTCGCAGCGTTTAACAATGCTCATGATATCCGGCTCTACCGGGTCCATCATGACAGGGTTATAAAACAGGATCACCATATCCAGATCCTGACGCTCTACCATCTCCATAAACTGCTTGTCTCCGCCTATACTTCCGGCAAGAAACTTGTGAACGTGAAGACTGGTTGCTTCCTCAATTCTTCTTCCTGTTGTTCCGGTTGCATATACTTCATGTTTGGTAAGGATATTCTTGTATGCAATACAGAAGTCTTCAATCAGAACTTTCTTACTGTTATGCGCAATAATTCCTAAATTCATAATTCACCTCTCCATTCTGCCCTTGGGTTACATCCCTTTTTCCCCTTTATATAGGTAAAATCATATAACTCTGTAACTGATTCTAGCATAACGCCCAAAAAAGTGCAATTTAATTCATGTAAATTCATGAAAAATTAATATTTTCCCCGGCGTTACTCCATATACTCTATTCTTCCCAGCTGTTTCCTGTAGTATAATCAATTTCAATTCCCGGCTGTATGTTATAAACAAAAACATGGAAAGATATCTTCTGGTCTTTAACGGATTCGGCTTCCATTTCCACACCCCGGGCTACCAGTTCATCTCCCTTAAAAAACGGAGTTACACGATACATGCAGGGATTTCCTGTACTGTGCACGTAATCTGCAACCTCATTTTCAAAAGGAAGCATTCCCGTCACATTGAGATATCTGGTTCCTGTGATAAGGTTTTTCTTGTTTGCATTCTCTCCAGTCAGCTGATACCCGATAAGATGGCAGCGATTATACAGATACCTGCCATCTACATTTTCATATTTTACAGTATGCCATCCTGTAGGCTTCACCATTCCGATCGCTCCTCGCTCTTCGGCAGGCATCAGCTCCGGTGTGACCTTGGATTCTGCATAACCGCAGCGCCCTAGGGAATCCAGTTCACTATAAAATTCGTATGCAGGTCCTGCGCTTTTTTTATCAGAAAAAGAGGGTACATTTCTATTGATCTCCACATATGGACTGCCACTGTATTCTGGAATCTGATCCAGAGAAACAGATTCTGTCTGCCCTCCTGTCTTCGTCTGGGATTGTTTCAGCAATCCTGCCACTGCATCGGAAGCGGATTCCGAAACATCTTCCCAGAGGATCTGCGCATTTTCTTCTATATATGTAAGAAATACCTGTCCGAAGATCCGGCTTTGATCTTTTACCTCTTTCAGGCTCCGCGGCGGCATCCAGCCATTACATACTGCAAGGATGACACACAGGATAATGGCTGTGAGTATTTTTCGCCTGGGCTGTTTTTTTCGTTTATATTTTCGCTTGTATGTAGGATAACGCTTCTTTTTCACGGGACCCCCTTACTTTTTTTGTCTGACAGATATTATATGTGATGCAGAGATTATTATAACCGCAATTCCAGTCAAAAAGCAACCATACATTCGGTTTTTACTGCGGTATAATTTATGAACAGAAATATTTTTATATGTTAAATTTCCTTTAACTGCCAGTGTATTATTTTATGGTTTTCACATACTAGCAATGTAACATCAAACCAAATAACAACCAAGGAGGAAATGAATTATGCCAAGTAACACTTCTTCTAACAAAGCAGTTGTACCGGAAGCAAAGGGCGCACTTGACCGTTTCAAATATGAGGTAGCAAACGAGCTGGGTGTTCCGCTTACAGACGGATACAACGGAAACCTGACTTCCAAACAGAACGGATCCGTAGGCGGATATATGGTCAAAAAAAAGTATTCAGAACAACTCTGTTTACCCCGCTCGATTATTGACTTTTTTTTTACATCTCCGGTCTTTAAAAAGAACAAAATTTCGCACTCCTGCGGGCGCTTTGGATTTATTACTATTTTGTCCAAAAATTCTCCTAGAACCGTTTTGGTAATATCTTCCGGGCCAATTCCTTGTAAATCATTTAATATCTTGCCGATTTCTTTTAATTTCAAATGGGAATCTTTATTGGCTTCTTCTTTTGATTCCAGTTCGGAAAGTTTATTGTTTATGTTTTGGATTTCATTCTTGAATTTTTCGCTTTTTTCAAGGTATTCAGAATTTGTTATGATTCCATCCAGATTAAGGTCGAGAAGTTTGTCTTTCTTTTTCTCTAGCTGAAGAACCATGTTTTTAAGTCGGTTTATCTCAGCCCCATCGTTGCTGAAGTCTATGTTCTTTTCGACCAAACTTATATATCTTTCAATAGCTGCTTGGATATCACCAGATTTGTTGATAAGGTCTGCAAGCATTATTTTTAATTCTTTTTCATGTATTCCGAAAGAATTGCAGCTCTGTGCTCCATTTTTTATGCGATAACTGCATACCCATCTTACATCTTCACGTCCTCTTGCAGTGCGTTGTTTCATCCAATACGGCGCTCCATCGTCCCCGCAAAAGATATACCCGGTAAACAAATTGTTTTGTTTGAAAGACGTTCTATGGGATTTGATCGCATCGCTCCGTGTTTGCATAATGACATTTGCCTTATTCCATACAGATTCATCTACAATCTGCGGAACATGGTTCCCGTCGTCTTTGTACATTGTCCATTCGTCCTCTGGCAAAAACTCTTGCTTTTTAGTGAACATATCGACAACTTTTACTTTACCGCCGCAATAATAACCTTTGTATTTCGGATTTTTGATTATCTTTTTGATATTATCTCGGCTGAGTTTTCCGCCTTTGTAATTTCGATATCCTTTTTTGTACAGGTATTTTTCAATAGTGGACGTAGACCATTCTCCGGTAGAATACTTTTCAAATATTTCTTTTATCATCGGAGCTGTTTTGGGATCAACTGTAAGCTTTCCGTCTTTCTTGATGTAACCGTATATTCGTGATCCGAGGACTACACCATTTTTTATTGACTGTGCATGTCCGAATTTTATTCGATTGGAGAGTTTTCTTGATTCATCTTGGGCAATTCCGGACATTATAGTAAGTCGTAACTCACTATCTTCGTCAATCGTATTGATGTTGTCGTTTTGAAACCATACACACACACCATACATCAGTAATTCTCTTGTATATTTTATGCTGTCTAGCGTATTTCTCGCAAACCTGGTAATTTCTTTCGTTACAATCATATCAATCTTTCCAGTTTTGGCATCTGCCATCATGCGTTGAAATTCGTCCCTTTTCTCAGTTCTTATTCCCGATATTCCGTTGTCAATGTACGCACCAACAAACACCCAGTTTTTATTTTGTGCAATGAAGTTTCTGTAATATTCATCCTGGTGATGTATAGAAACCTGTTGGTCTTCTGATTCTGTGCTTACTCTTGCGTAAAACGCCACTTTTAATTTCAAGTCAAAAATGCTGCAAGTTTTTAGTATTTCTCTAGTACGATAAACGTTCATGCCCCGTTCTCCCTTCTAGTCGGAAGAGCAGAGATAAGATTATTATACCTTTAATCTCATCTCCGCTCAATAGTTTGGTTCAATTTTCAGAAAGAATCTGAATATCAATTTTTTCTTTCATTTCTCTGCTGATCAGTCCCTGAAGGTATATGCGTTCGTTCAACGCCAGTAATAACGCTTTGTTCATGTCGCACTCCTTTCTTTGACGAAAAGGTCCAGAATCCTTTTAAAACATTTTAGGCATATATTTCTATGTAAACTTATGTAAAATGGATTCTAGCGTTTTTTAGTTAATCAATTACTTTGTTTTACAAAAAATCAAATATATCCATCTGTCCTTTGATTTCATCTTCCTTTTCATCTGTGAAGAACTTGCAAGCAATGTAGTTTGGTTTCCAATCCACATCTCCATTGTAGTTCAGACACCTCGGATGCTTTCCGGGCCGGTACCGTAAACATTCATCGCATCTGTGATACGGGTTTGTTCCGCCGGAATCTTTGTACATTGCGCTTATCTTAATCATATGGATCACCCTCTTCAAATAAACTGTACTTTCTTAAAATTTCCACTTCGTGTTCGCACAACTTTATCTGGCATTCATTGTACAACTGCCGTGCAAGAGCACCGATAGTCGGTTTTCCTTCATTTGCCTGATGCACATATTTGTTACTCTTTTTCACTACGTTCATCAGCTGTTCCGGTTCAAAGTCGTATGCTCTATGCAGTGCCAAAAGCAATGTTACACTGTTCTCAACATTCGCCCAGTCCTGCCCTTCCGTAAACCCTTGTTCGAAACCGGCGTTGTAGCTTTTCTCTCTTTCTTCTTCCCTTGCGTTTTCTACAACTTTGTTCAAAACGCTCACGGTTCTATTGATCCCGTCTTCCTTGCCTTTCTGGTACGCTTTTTCAATCTCTTCATTTCTGGCTGCCAAAACTTTTTCTCTGGACTCGTCAAACATCCGCTGCATTTTTTCAATCTTTGCAGCTGAATAAGGCATAGTTACCGGTTTGCGTCAAAATTAACGCCGCTCTCGTGCACCATCTGGAAAATAGATCCCATTGCTGCCACTACGCAATCTTTTGAATAAGAATCAAACTCCATTCCTCTTGAAGTTAAATCTCTTTCCATTAAATCGACATAACGATTTGTGTAGTAGGAAAGTTGCGTGTTGAAATTTGCTACCTGTGTGTTTTCTGCCATTTTAATTCTCCTTTTCTATTTTTTATCTTCCTCGCAGGCACATACATAGTGAATCGAAATTCAAAATAAAAATATATGCTACGCTGTTCTAATCCTTGTTGTGTTATTATGTAGTGCCCTATTTTGATAGAATCTCAATCCACCGTGAATGCACCTGAGAGTTATGCTCAGTGGCATATGAAACAGAATGAATGTTTTATAATTTTCTATTTTTTGTTGTTTTAAAGTATTATATTTTTCTGTGTTTTCCGGGCATTCACCCGGATTCATATGCCACCGAACTGTTGTTATTTAACTGATTGTTACATTTTCTGGGTTAATATGATATCTTCCGTTTCCGTTTGCTCGCTGTGTTCCGATACCGATATATTTTCCACTGGTTTCAATCAGCTGCAAAACTGTCTCATGTGGAAATACAATATCCGGGCAAGATACTTCAATAGTGGTTCTCCAATTATGGAACACATTACTGCTGCAAAGAACTGGGCTTGCACTGATTCCAGATGTAGGAACAATGTTGTTTACCACTTCAACGCTCTCAAAGTCTACTGGACAAATTGATCCTGTCATTGAAAGAGAACGCTTAATATCTGTTCCTTTCTTACCTGTGGAATCTTTGAAGAAAGTAATAAATGTTTCCGTAAACGCTTTCTTAAATGCCTGAGTAAGAATGCAAGGGCGATTATCTTTCATGTATGACTCCCATTCTTCCTGTGTATAGAGAGAAATATCTTCATCGTGGAAAGTAATCGGTTTCTCCCAGTGAATGCCTGTGATAAGTCCCTCCCAGATGTTTTTACCCTGATTGTATATTTCCGGCATTTTTGTGCCTTTATCGTGAGCCTGTTTCCAGCATTCAGCCTGCTCGTAATATCTGCTTCTCTTGTGAAGGATCAGGTCTGTATCACCGATAAGTTCCAGTCTTAATGTTGTTTCCTTTAAAGGTTCGATTGTAAATGTTTTTGATTTTGCCATAATGTTTTCCCTCCGAAATTTTATGATTTGTTTTATAGTTTCTGTTTGCGCAAACACTCAAGCAGATTAATTCACAATAAATATTTTTTGTAATATATTATGCTGTTTTATTATGTGCTGTTCTATAATGTCTCATCCTATATTGCGGTTAATCCGCTTGAATCTTTACGCAAATTCCAGATGCACTTAGCTGACAATAGAAATCATGTCTTGTGCTATGCTATTGTTTACTGTATTATTTTGTTCTCGCATATAAGGTTTTGCGGTTTCCTATTATGACAGTTTCTACTGCCAGTTAAATACATCTAGTCGAGTTGAATGCTCGGTAGGTAACATGAATTGTCCTATAGTGTCCTATGCTGTCATATACTGAGTTATTCTTTACTTTCCTGTGACATTTTTCATGCCACCTACCCAATATTCAACTTTGTTTGGAGAACTGCTTTATAGACGATATAAACTGTGGTGTCATATAGTATTCTTTGCTTTTATTTCCTGTAATGTCCTGACGGTTATACCGCCTGTAAAACAGTCCTCCATTGAAGTGCTGTGCTTTGATGTTCTATGACCTTATGTCCTATTGTTTTTTGATTTATTTTTTATTAAGTGTTCCACAACACTTATCACTCTGCACAAGAGAAAGAGGTCCTGCACTATACTGAATTATTTTATTTTGTTTTGTTGTGAGTTATCCTATCTTTCTGCTTATGCAGACTAATAAATACTATGTTTTCCTACGCTCATAAACCTGTAAAATAAGTTCTGCCATGTTGTGTTCTGTTATGTGTTATATTGCGCTATTTTTTCTTGCCTATCTTACAGGCATATCAACGTAGGAAGTTTGCCGCTACTGCACTCATAAACCTACAAGAATAAAAGTTTTAGATAACAAATATTTTGTTATGTTTTGTCTTGTGCTATAATATTCTGCGCTGTGCTGTGCTTTCTTATGCTCCTACTCTCATAGGCATATCAGTGCAGTAACGGCTGTCATATTTAATTAATCATTTCCCATATTTCTTCATATTCCGAGATGTTCTGGAATTTCTGTTTCACTGTCAGAAGTTCACTCCTGCAACGTTCTACGAGTGCTTTGTATTCGTCTGGTTTATTTAAAATCAGCTTTGTTGGTTTATATCCAGATGAACTGTCAGTTTTGTAGAAAACTCTGATTGTTGTCGGCTCCGACTCTTTATCCGGCTTCATTTCAACAATCTTGAGATTTCTTACAACTGATCTGGCTTCTGCGATTCTCCATTTCTCTGCTGCTTCGGTGTCATCCCACGTAAAGCACTTATGAAGTTCAGTATTCCCATCTCTAGCTTTTTCAAGAATCTGCTGTGGCGTAGCCGATTCCAATTCTTCACAGATTTCCATGATTTCATCTGCGCATTTCTGTGCATCGGCTTTGAATCTGTATGTTCCCCATGTGGCTAACTGCATTTTCTTCTCCTCCTTTTCTTAATTTTCAAATCCCTTTTACCTTCAATTCCCCATCCGAAACTCTCAGCAAAATCATCTGTGTATCTAATCCTGGAATCCTGTCCGAATTTATGCTTTCGGTATCGTCAACCCAAACCGGAAGCCGTAAGTCATTCATCTCCTGTAATCCCATCACAAGGTCAATGTCGCAAAGAATCCGATCGCTGTGGTTCAGACCGTTTGCGTAATCAATACCGTTGCAAATCATCCGGCAAGTTTCCAACGGTTCTCCATCCTGTGTGTAGTCAAGGAACTGGAACTGAAAATGTTTGAAGTGCGGATTAATCACTGCTGCCAGTGCCTTGTTCTTCTCAATGGAATACTCGGTCAACTGATCTACTTTCTGCTGAATGTTTGCCTGTTTCTGTGAAAGCTTCTTCTGTTCTTCCTGTAATGCTTCAAGGTTATTAGCTTTTTCCTCAAGCCTTGCGGTCTGAGTCTTAATCTTTGCTTCAACATCTCTGAGCTTTGCTTCCAGAGAATGACGGTTGTTGCTAAATAAAATCCTGTCATTTTCGCCGTTTCCGATGCCATTGAGACTTTCTTCCAGTGCTGAGATTTTGTCGCAAACAGCCTTGTATTCTTCATCATCAGACATATCCGGTTCTGGAATCGGTTTCTCCGCTTCTTTCTCTGTTTCTGCGATTTCAAGTGCCAGAGATGTGATTTCTTTCTTGGTAGTTTCAATAGCTGCTTCGGCTTCTTTCTTAGTTTCATTCGCTGTTTTCAATCCCTCGGAAGCTTCGTTGCCGTCCTCAGTGATCTGCTCCAGTTTGGTGCGTTTATTTTTCTCAAACTGTTCTTTCTCTCCTAATTTTTTGGATATCCTGGACTGCTTATTAAACTCAAACTTGCGTTTCGCAGTTTCCACCTGTTCTTCTGGAAGCGTCTGTCCGCATGTCGGACAAATAGCTAATGCCGGGTCAAATTCTTCTCCACGGATTGCAGTAAGTTCGGTATCGCCGCCCCACTTCTCTTTTAATGCTTCCGTATATTTCTTTTTAGCATGCGCCAATGCTGCTTTGTGGCGTTCAATTCCTTTGTTAGCGTGTTCCAGATCCATTTCGGCAAGTCTTAATTTGTTCTCGGCATTTTTCTTATCGGATTTCAGCGTATATAATAAGGAAGTTATTCTGTCATGTTTTTCTCTAGCTGTTTTACCAGCTTTCTCAACCAGTGCGTCACGTGAACGCTTCAGTCCTGCCAGCTCAATAGAAATCCGGTCGTATTCCCTTGAAGCATTACAGAGTACTTCCTCTTGCTTCTCGTTTTCTTTCAGCAAGTCAAGAAGATCGTCTCTCTGCGCCGGAAGTGTTTCATCGCATTCAACCTGTCGGCCCTGCTCTTTTCTGATCTGCTTTGCAATATCATCAACATCTGACTTGGCTTTTCTCAGGTCTCTTCTGCGGGCTTTTAAGATTTCTTCGATAGAATCTCCTTCCACACCTTCGTTCTTTATCCATTCATATTCCGGATGCTCTGCTCTGAACTGTGATTCACTGAATCCAGCTATTCCCCCCAGTGTTTCCCTTGCTTTTGCTGTTGCTTTCTGGATCTCATTCAAAAACACTCTGGCGTTGCTGCACATGGCAATCGTATCAGGATCGGCAATCCTTTTAAGAATCTCCATATACTCGGTTTTGTTTCGCTTAATTCCGTTGACGTAATATTCAACCGTATTAGATGATTTTCCTTTCTTGGTCTTTTTCTGGACAACATATTCCGTTCCGTCAACGTCAATAACCAGTTCTCTCACCACTGGATCATTAACTTCTTCACCGTCAACCTTCCGGCGGATATTGTTCGGGAGTGTTCCGTCTGCCAGTTTTCCGGTCAGAACATCAAAATATGCGTCCATCAGAGAAGTTTTGCCCTGTCTGTTTCTTCCGGAAACTTCTGTTCTTCCTGCGAAATCAAATTCTCTTGCTTCAAATTTCTTATAGTTTTCAACGCTGAGTTTTTTCAAAGTTACCTTTTTCATCTTTGATTTCCTCCATCTCCATTACTGAAACTTCGTATGCTGTTTTTCTAACATAGGAACCATCTGACTGCTTCTTCCAATAGTCACGGCTCTGCATACGTCCCTTTAATTTAACTTTTGTACCTACTTTCCATTCAGAAGCTTTCACCGCCAGGTCTCTCCAACAAATACAGGAGATATATTCTGACCGTTTGTATCCATTAATTGCCACGCAAACTTCGCAGATTGTCTTTCCTAATGGTGTTTTTCTCAGCACCGGCTTCTTGCAAATGTTTGCAGTCATTTCTACCGTATTCACAAGAAGCGTCCCTTCTGTGCTGACATCGTATGCTTCCAGATACATGTACTTTTTCTCTTGGTGATCCGCTCTGACCCATTTGGAACGGATTCTTCCCGAAACTTTTATCCAATTCCATTCCCGGAACGTACCTTTGAGTCTGTTCGGGATCTCAACAATGATATCGTCCGGTGTTCCGCTGAACCGATCACTTCTGACGACCAGAAAACTTTTGCCCTTCCTTGGCTTAAATTTGACTTCTGCCGGATCAGTTACGAATCCGGTCAGTGTTGCTCTGTTTAAATCTTGCATTTCTATTCTCTTTTTCCTTCCTTTTAATGTCGTGTACGAAGTCATTGATTTTAAGCATCACTGCCAGTCCGACTGTACTCATTAAGATGTAATCTAATGCCAGAATCGTGAGTGCATCCAAATCAGTCACAGCCCAACATACGGCAAAGAACACGATTGCCAGACCAGAAACTCCGAACACTGCAAGCCCTTCTAAATAAGTTCTCACTGTTTTCCTTTCCCCAGCAATCCCATTGCCAGCACTGTAGTCAGCAGAGCAATGATTGCCAGATCTTTGTTCCTTGCTTCCTTCTCAAGGTCTTCGATAATCTCAGAAGCAAGTGTTTTACTAGTTTCTTTAGTGATTTTAGACATTAAAAATGCCCTCCTGTGTTTTTATTTGTCAAATACAGGAAGGTGTGATATAATCAACCTGTATTTAACTTACTCAAGCTAAGTTAGATACGTGCTCCGGTTGGTGTTCCTGCACCGCCGGGGCTGCTTACAACTTAAATGCCTAACATGGCAGCCAGAACGTTTTTGTCGATGTAATCGTAATCTGAAGCATCAAGATAAGCTTCAACGGCTTTCAATCTGCCTGCCAGCATGGCATATTCTTCTTCAACGGTCTCCGGGATAAAATCCACGGAGCTTTCTTTTTCTACAGCCATCAATTTTCTTCCTCCTTTTCACAGTATGGACATGGGGCATTAAGTAACAGGTTGTTCAGCACCGCTTTTACAGATACAAAGTTTTCCTCCATATCACGTAATGCTTCGCACACATCATAATATTTTCTGCTTCCTTCAGTCGTTGTGATGCCGACGCATATCGTGCGATACGTCCCCAACTTTTCACTGCTGAAAACCTTACATTCAAAGCACACATTTGCTTCTGGAACTGTGTCCTGTGCTTTCCGGCACATTCCGTATAAGGTATCAGCATAAAGGTTAAATTTCTCTGCTTTCGTCATTTGTCCGCTCCCATCCCGGCGTTTACCGCCTTGAAGATCATCTGTTTTGTTTTTTCCTCTCCGAACGCTTTCGAAAAGGAACTGTAGGTACGAGATATGATCTCCGAAAGATCGTGGATGACTTCATTTCCCGCACCGTTGATTGATACGTTTCCTTTTTCACATTTAATCATCTGATTTTTACCTCCTGATTGTGCATCTGATTTATGATGCTGCTATCTGTTCAATCACCGGAAGAATTCCGTTCTCTTTCAACGTCTCATAAAGAAAGATTCTTCCTTTCTGTGACCACTTGGTATTCATCTTCACATCCGGTCTGCCATCTGATCTCACAATGTCAACTGTTTTGGAATGCGTATATCCCATTCCGTGATATTTACTGTATAATAACCACTGGTCGCTTTGCTTATACTGGATTCCCAGATCATGAAGGACTTCATTCATCCTTTTACCGGACATTCCATAATCTTTTGCAATCTGGGTGATTGTTACAAGCCCTGGATTATTCAAGATTTCATCGTAGTAGTCAGCTTTCGGTTTTAATTCTCCGATGATCTGATTTTTCATATTAACTTCTGTTGACAGCGACTTAACAGAGTCTTTCAGCTTCGCAATCGTCTGGTCCGCCATCTTTAATGCTCTGGCAAATACCTGTTCCGGCGTGTTCCAGGCTTTTTCGAGATCGATGAGATACTGTCGGCATTCTTTTCCTTTTTCAGTTCTACTCATAAGGCAAATGTGTTTCGCCATATCTACTGATAAAGAATAATCCTGTATTTCTCTGTGCGCTCCGTTATTTACAACCGTACCTGAAAGTACACTTGTAAAATCTTCGTTTTCAACGAATCCCTGAGAGTTTGTTTCGAACCATGCCGAAAATCGCTTACTGATTTCAAGAGAGTTATATAAATCTCTTGCTGATACAGTTGGTTCTTCACCACTGTAATTAATAGGTATTAATTCGTTCATTGTTCTCCTTTCTGTGTTATACTTTAATAAAAAAAACGGAGGGTTAATTATGCCAAACACTATTATTAAATTTGTTGTAGAAAATAAGTCTTTGCTTACAACCGTTATTGCGATCGCAGGATTTGTTCTTTCTCTATTTCAATTCATTCATTCACTTTGGAGTAAACGAACAAATATTTCTGTTTCATTGGAAACACTGTGCACTTTAAATGTAGAAAACAAAAAGTCTATCAAACTAGGTTTAATCTTTCAGAACAATTCATCTTCTCCTATAATTATTACCAAAGTTTCTTTACTTTTGAATCATCGCGCTTCGTATTCATGTGTTCTAACCCATAGATGGGTTGCTGAACGTTATTATCCAAAGCACAATGAAACAGATATTCCCATCACTGAAAGAATATTCAGTGCGGATTTTCCGATCTCTTTGCAATCATCACAAGGAATATTTGAAATTGTCCTATTTGACATTCCTGCTAATATTAAATTGAGCAAAGATTTTATCACATTAAAAATAATCACAAACAAGAAGAATAAAATATATACTCTTCAAGTACCAAAAGAAAGCAAAGATTTACTTTCGATTTAAGAAAAAAGTGATTATATTTAAAATGATTGCTGCAATAGAAAAGAAAAGCACTACATCGTATAAATTCATCTAATTTACCTCCTTTTTACTGGAATCGGCAATTTCCTTATCTCTAAGGGCTGACAGATAAACGATTGCCATATTTTTGTTTTCTTCTGATAATGTTGCGAAAATATCGGCAATTCGTTTTCCGTCTTCAATATCTTTGTTTTTTAATACTTCCATATTTTTCTCCTTTCTGTTTAGTGAGTTGTTTTTTTGTATCAGCTTTTCAACTTAGTTTAATATTACTACAACTCAGTTTATCTGTCAAGCATAATTTTAAACTCAGTTTAATTTTTATTGACTTTTCTTTCTCTAAGATGTATTATGATATTGGGAGGTGAGGAAATGACGGACATTCTCATTAGAGTCCGAGAGGTACTTTTGGAAAGTCAAAAATCCCAAACTGAGATAGGGAAAGCAATCAGAAAAACTCCTCAGTATGTTTGGAAACTTTTGAATGACGACAATGCTAATCCAAGTAAAAGCGTTATCAAAGACATTTGCCAAGCATTCGGGATTAACGAAGACTGGATCAATAAAGGAGAATTACCCAAGGATCTAAAATTGGACAAAGATTTCTCTTCTATATGTGCTGAAATAGGCACTGAGGATTCCAAGGCAAAAGAAGCTATTATGAAATACTATCAATTATCATCAGAAGACAAAGAATTGTTTTGGAAGTTCATTGAAAGGTTCGCCAAATAGAAAGAAGCAGGGATTAATCTCCCTGCTTCTTTTCTTTCTCAAAAAGAGTATGTGTAAAGCTATAAATCATCGCCAAGAATCTTACGCTTTCTATCTTTTGTATCATACTAATAATTTCTTTCTTATAGTCCATAAAATAACCCTCCCTGTTTGCAAACTACTGCCTACATTAAAGTATATGCTCGATTAGCAGATGGAATACCGCGAACTTATGTTTGCATTATATCCTATAATATGTCTAATAAAGCGGAATAAGTGGGATGAAATAATATTTCCACGAGGTAATTGCCAATGGTATACCGGAATATTTACAATCGCATAGAAATTATTCGTGATAGCAAAGGTAAAATCATTCCTCTTTGGAGCAAAATAAAATACAAGCATAGGAATATGCTGCATCTGTTTCGTGACATTTCTTTTGACTGTTGGTTGTCTGTGCATATGTTGTTCGGAACAAATGCTAGTACCTCTGTTTGTATATTCTTCTACGCATACCGGTGAACTGATGATGTAGTTGACGTATAATATAATTCCGATAATGGCCAGAATTTGTTTGAATGTTTTCATTGATAACACCTCGAATTTTATTATATTTCACTATACTACTTGTGCTTTAAATGATATAATGTATACAAATTTTACTAAGGAGGATTTACTATGAAAAAGCATTTAAAATTATTAGCGGCGCTTGGTGTCACAAGCATTTTGGTTTCATCCACTTCTATCCCGACGTTTGCAGAAGACTTTGTTTTATATGATGAAAACGGAGTACACGTCGAAACAAAAGGCTTAACAGAGTCGCCATCAAAAGGAACCATTGGTTTGTATATCGAAAACAATTCTGATCTGAATTTAGGTATTGCACCTTACGCATATGCCATAAACGGCATCATGGCTGGTGGCGACCAATATGGTCTTAATTCTGCCGATGTTGCGCCAGGTAAAAAAGCAAATTCTACTATAGAACTTACCAGTGCTTGGGAAAAAACCAATTTTTATAAAGATTATCAAATGGATGAATTGAGCAGCTTCGATATTTTGCTGTGGGCTTATGATAATTCAAAAAGCTTTAAAGCTTTCGATAGTGGTCAGGTGCATGTTGATGTAACTGGAGCCACGGAAACATCTTCACCTGTGTTAAGTAACGTTCAAAACATATATGATAAAGATGGTATTAGCGTTGATTTTGTATCATCAAAAGAGAACAGTTTCACGTTTTGCATCACGAATACAACGGGTCAGTATTTTGTTTACGATGTAGTTTCTGAAACTTATAATGACTTTACAACTTCCGATGTGAATTATGAACTGTGCAACAAATATTTGCTGAATAATTGTAAAACAATTATAACCTTAACTCCAACTGACGATTTCCTTTCAATGAACGAGATTTCTGAAATATCAAAAGTAGATTTCGCATTAACAATCAGACCGTTGGCTGAATATGAAGGTGAATATACTACAGATTTAATATCATATCAGAAGTAAAATATAATTTTCTCATATCTTTTATTTATGGACTGACTGCCGGATATTTAAGCACTTTTATTAACACAGGAGAGCAGCTTTAATAAATTTCCGGCAATTCAGCCCATTTACAGTATTAAACTGCTGTAGTATAATATCTGTATAAATACTATCTACATTGTAAATTCTACAACATTTCACCGTAAAAATTGGTAAATTGAATAAATAGCATGTTTTCGCATAACGAAAAAAGGGTGTGATATAAATGCGAATAGCGATACTTGACGATAACCAGCTTGATATTGATTATTTCAAGGCAAGGGCTGAGTCATTTTTGAAGAAAAAGGGCGACAGAACGTACCAGATTTCAGAATACACTTCTGGTGTCCCTCTTGTGGATGATGTGAAAGACGGTGAATGGTTTGACTTGATCGTGTTGGACATCATTTTAAAAGACGGCGAAAATGGTATTGATGTAGCATATAAGTTACGTGGCTCTGGTTATTCCGGAAGTCTGATGTTCTGGACAGCTCATGCCGGCTACATGCGTGATGCTTTTGATGTTCAGGCAACACAGTATGTTATCAAAGGGCATGAAGATGGAAGGGTGTTTTCCGTAATTGATACTACACTTGGAAGATTGGAAGAACGGATGCTCACTGTAAAATTCAAAGGTGATTTCCACAGGGTTTTCTTTCGTAACATCGAATATATAGAAAGCCGTGGTCAAATGTGCATCATCCATCGCACGTGCAGGCATCAGTATGGTTTTTACCGGCGTCTGCATGAGATAGAAAAAGTTCTGGATCGGCGTTTTGTCCGGTGTCACCGCAGTTATATCGTAAACATGGATTACATCGCAAACATTGCATCTGACATCAAGATGATTTCCGGTGATATCGTTTCAATATCGCAGAACCGAAAAAGAGAAATAGAACAGATATATCAGGAATATCTCGAAGAATAAGAAAAGAGTCGGGTTTTTATGCCCAACTCTTTTCCTGACTGTCCACTCGTGCCGCTGCTAACAGCCTCGAATTGGGACATACAGCTCTTCCGTTCATGCACGGTGGAATCAGTCTGCACTCTTCACTTGTGCGTAGCCACACAGGAAACTTTACATCATAAGTTCAACCCCTGTGCGGCTGTTGATAGTATACCTTGTTCTGAAGGAAAAATCAATCAGAACGTTATTTCGTATTTGCTTTCATATGCTCAATCACTCTCTTCCAGGTATCAATGCCGCAAGTTCCATTTGCCTTTACGCCAACATTTTTCTGGAAAACTTTGAGGGAATCATATGTGTCATTCCCGAACTGTCCGTCAACTTCCACTCCCAGCATCGCCTGAAGCATTGCCACAGCTGTACCGGAACTGCCCTTTCTCAGAATCGGAAGTCTTGTCTGGAAGGTACCGGTAAGCGTAGTTGAAGGTGTACTTACTTTTGCACCGGTGGTAACAGCAATAGCCACGTGGTGATTATCGTTCAGGAGGATATCTCCTGCCTTTAAATAGTCACCAGATGTCAGATACTTACTATCCGTCAGTACTTTTGCGCCAGCAGCCTTCATTGCAGCTCTCATGTTCCGTGTTGTCAGATAGATGCTGACCGCTTTGAGTTTTGCGTTATTTAAGCGATACCCAGCCCCCTTGACGATAGCTGCTGTACTCGCACTGCAATCAGATTCGCAAGCTACCGTGATCTGTGCTGGATCGTAATTACTTGCCTTTAAGTGCTGCCAGAATGAATATCGGTCATTGCTGTTTCCGGCAGTACCCTGATCGTACCCGATGAGATTGTTCTGGGCCGCTTTTGTCGCCATATCTGCAATCATGGCTGCGATTTTTGCGTCATTGAATCTCAGGACACAGAGCCACGGTCTGCTGTACCAGTTCATAATCCGATATTCTGTACCAGTCTGATCTCCTGCTTTCCCACCTGCATACCTTCCATTTTCGTCATGTCCGCAGTTACTGATTTTTACCATTTTAGTTTCTCCTTTCTGTGCCGTTCCTCTATAATCCTTGTAGAACACATCCATATCAACATTTCCGCTGATACCGGATACTTTTCCTTTGCTGGAATACTGCCATCCAATTCCTGCTTTTGGTTTTACCCTTGTTTGCATTGTTCCATTATCGGGGTCTGGGTAATGTGCAATCCAGCACTCATACTTTCTGAGTGCGTCAGTCAGAACGCCGTTGTACCAGTCCAGATTGCAGTAGATACCGACCTTATAACCAGCTTTTTTCATCCTTGTCAGAAATGCGACTGCAATGTTTTCGACTGCCTGTTTGCCGAGTTTTCGCTGATTAGACCACTCAAGGTCGTAGAACACCGGGAAGTCCAGTCCTCGCCCGTTCAGTGCGGCAATCACATCTTCCGCTTCGTCAATCGCCTGTGCCGGTGTCAGAGCGTATGAATACTTGTAACCGCCGACAAGGATTCCGTTGCTCTTGCATCCCTTGTAGTTGTACTCGAATGAGCTGTCAACGCCGGACCTCTGATGCACTCTCAAGATTGCGAATTTAATGCCGGATTTAGCCACTTTCGCCCAGTCTGGTTTCCCCTGATTGGATGATACGTCAATTCCTTTAATTTCCAATTTATCAACTCCTTTTTATGAAATTTTCAAAGTTTCTTAATCAACAAAATGGGAATACGGGAAATTATCTTTTTTCTTGGCCTATAACATAGTACCATCCATACCAGTTATTATCATGTTTTACGCGAAAATACAAAACATCTCTTTGGTTAAACGCACTAGATGCTATTTGAAGAATGCGATTTTCTGCCAGACAAACTTGAATGATATTCCACCAGTACGTTCCCATAGTAGCATCAGGCGCTTCTGGATCAGAAGCTGACTCATAACGAACATCGCACAGAATGTTCCTTTTAGGTATATCAGCAAATTTTTCGTAATGAAAATAGCCATTCAGCGCCTTACTATTTAATCTTCAAAACTGCAACTTTGAAAGTAAAATTACCTGTCGGATTTCCTAAAAAACAAATGGCCCAATTTTGAGTAGCTTCTGTTCCACTTACTCCACGAGTTACAGTATACTTCCACCCCATTCGATCTTCTGACCAGATTGAGATGATCATGTATTCCGTAACATTAATTTGCAAATCGTATGCTTGTTTTTCGGATTTCGCAGTGATGGTTCTTGTTAAAAACTCTATTCCTGGCAGGTTACTATTTAATTCATTAAGTGCCCCAATCACCGTCTGGTTGCTCGTCTGCAAGTTGCTGATGACCGCATTGGTCAGTTTCTCAACAATCCAGTTCCAGATTCCGCTGAACGGCGAAAGCTTGTTTGCCTTTGCCGCTGCATCGTAAATCATTAAGGAATCTGTTCCTGTGTCAGTGATGCCACATCAACCGCAACGGAAAAAGTCTGATAGTCCGCAAGCTTGGTTTTTGACTGGTCAAAGTACAGTGAAACCTTGAGCATGCCTTGAAATGTATGTAAATCAACAGGCAGGCGGCAAGGCATTTCCGCTTGTCCCCCGTCGGGTAAGCCTGTTGGTTTTACCAGCTTGGAAACAAAAAAAGAGCAGACTCCAAGACGGTATCACGGGAAACGGGTCACTGTTTCAACCCAAGTAAATATCATCTTAAAAGTCTGCTCAATATTTTGTTTTTCGTACAATATAACAAGATATAGGTGCTACTCGTTACTCATTCATTATACCGCAACCCGGCAAAAATAGCAATGGTTTTTACCACGCTGGGCTAGGATTTTTCCGCCGGTTGTTGTCGTTCTGGGCTTTTGTGATAGCTTTCGCAAAAGCACGTCCGTCCAGATTGATCGTGTTGGAAATGTACTGCGGAGATGAGCTTCCACCGGCATTCATGTTCATCATCGCCATGGCAACGCCCTGTGTTACCGCCTGTGTCATTTCTTCCTTGGTATATTTCTCCATGTTGAAGCAGTTCGTGTCTTAAAACCGAAATCGCATCAGTAATTGATTGAGAACTGGTGTTGCTATTCGCTGTCGTTAAGTTCATACTCGCAGCCCCTTTCCTGTGCATTGCAGTACACCAGAAGGTGCTCTGCGATTTCCTGAAGCTGAACCGGATCGTATTTCGGAATTGCAACCATTTTGCCTTCAAGCATTGGGGATAGTGCGAATACCGGTGCGTCCGTAACAATCGTTGCTTTTATCAACATAGCTGCTACGTCAACTGGTTCTGACGGTAACAGTTCATAGATTCCTTTTTCTTTATTCATGCCTCTTCTACCTCTCCAAAATATTCTTTGTATAGCTCATAGTCATTTCTTCCAATCAGGTCTTTAACCTTGTATTTTTGCTCCATTTGAAGATTACTGTATGTGTAAATGGTTTTTGTGGCCTGTATACGATAATCGCCGACGTCAGTGATTCCGCTTTCAGTCTCGATTTTTTCTTTAGCTGAAAACCAGTTTCCGTTCGGGGTTAAGAAGTAAGCTCTTTGCACTGCTCTTCCGAGTGCGATATATTCCAAACTAGCTTCGTCCGTAAAAACCTTTTTCGCCGATTCTGTATCGTACAGCATTCCGTCCTCCAGAACAGCTTTCTTGTGATGATACTCGTACGAGCGGTCATGAG
Organism: Blautia sp. aa_0143; assembly: GCF_004167315.1. Taxonomy (NCBI): domain Bacteria; kingdom Bacillati; phylum Bacillota; class Clostridia; order Lachnospirales; family Lachnospiraceae; genus Blautia; species Blautia sp. aa_0143. Next base: position 29,639 of record NZ_RCXU01000021.1, on the reverse strand, counting down.
CTAAAGGCTTTTCAAGCGGATGGCATTCAGAAGACCTTTTTTGTTTTTTAAAAAATTTTTCAAGCATCGTCTTTTACCTACCTTTTCCGAAAATACTGTGTCAAGGCTTCACGGGTGATCTGTGACACGCTTTTGCCGGTTCGGTTCTTTTCAGCTATAAGTCTTTGCTCCAGTTGGTACGGCAACCGGATGCGGATGGATTCACCTTGTGGATTGTTCTTTTTCATGGGATGTATCCTCAACTTACTATTTCCACTGGATATCCTAGCTTTTCTTCAAGCTCAGCTACCGTTATTTTGCGTGGCTTATTTAATTTGATTTTCACATCTTGTACCGCACCATCTTTGTTTTTGGCAATCCCGCGCCCAGTGTATATATCAGCTTCTTCATTAGCGTATACACTGAGATGATTATATCCATATGTACGGCACCACCTAGCAGCCAAATCAGAAATTTTCATCAATTCTTCCAACTCATTCCCGAATAAGTGCGAATATAATATAGCTCGATCATACATTTCCTGTGTTACTGCTGACAGCGCAATCACGCTTTTATATGGGCTTCCGATAAAGCGGAAAAATCTGCATGATTCCATTACTTTTTCGCCTTTCGGAAGTGCAAAGCCTTGAGAAATTGCCATCTTAAGAAGTTTCGCTGATTCAACATCACTTTCTGTGATAACACACTTATTTGTAAAGTCTATCATTACTGTTCTCCTCCCAACATTTTATATAGTGTTCCTCTTGACACTCCCATGATTTCGGCAAACTGAACTTTGGTAATTTCCCCAGCCTGCCATCTTTGCTTTGTTTTCTCGAAGAGTTCTTTGTCTACCTCTTTTTTTGCTCGTCCTTTATACTTGCCCTGAGCTTTCGCGATTGCGATACCCTCTTTCTGACGCTGGTGGATACTTTCTCGTTCTCTTTGTGCCACGTATGAAAAGACCTGCAAAACGATGTCTGCGATTAATTTTCCAGTCAAGTCTCTATTCCGCGTAGTATCAAGTAATGGCATATCTTGTACAATAATGTCTGCTCCAATCTCTTTAGTGATTTTTCTCCACTCTTCTGTAATCTCATCGTAGTTTCTGCCAAGTCGGTCAATCGAATGGACTACCAGCACATCGCCTTTCTTAAGAGAAGCGATCATCTTCTGATACTCTGGACGGTTGAAATCCTTGCCGGACTTCTTATCCATATAAATTTTATCAACGACTTCTTCTCTCAATGCCTCCATCTGTCTCGCTTCGTTCTGCTCTACTGTTGATACTCTTGCATATCCAATTTTCATGTATAATCCCTCCCGTTTATTTATAAGTCAATTATACATCTAATTGATTATATTTGCAAGTAGCTCATACACATTTATGAGTATTTTTTATTGACTATTGAAACGTTTTTGATTATGATAATGTTAATAGGAGGTATTTATATGGTTTCTGATAAGATAAAGCAAATAATGAAGATGAAAAAAGTAACCAGTGTTCAATTAGCTCAGCACCTTGGGATGCTCCCGCAATCACTTGCAAATAAATTTTCAAGAGGAAGCATATCCGCAGATGAACTAATTCAGATTCTTGATTTTCTGGAATGTCAATTGATAATTGAGCCAAAACCAGATGTGTCAATCAAACTGACCACTGATGATCTCAAAAGGGAACCGTAATGGTTCTCTTTTTTTATTGCCCCTCCCTGTCTGGGATGAAATTGCAGCTAAAGTTTATTCTGCTCATATTTAAGCTCTCCGCTGCGGAGAAGTCAGGAGCTGCACCCGATTCGTCAATCACAATCTTTTACTGTGCATGATCACTAGTATCATTGCAATTCTTATTACCAAATTCTGCATCATTTCATTCATTCTTCATACCTGCCTTTCTTGGTATTGCCTTATTTTGTGTTGGCAGAGAAACCGTTAAGGCTTACGGCTTGTCGTGTTGCAATCACTATCTCTGCCATGTGAAAAGGGCCTTTTTGTTGTTTTATTTGCTTTGGGGGCTCACCCGGCTTCTGGTGGCTTTTCCTCCAAGGGGGTCCCCGTCTCATCCGTACGCTATCCGGTCAGCCCGCCGCCCCATGGGACCCGCTGCACCGGATCACGCTGTTGTTGTTCGGCCTTCGGCAGTAGTCAGAGGAAGTTGACGCCGCTTTTCGTTCGTCATATTGCACAAATTTTCTCACGCTGTTCATTGTACATTTTAAGTACACCCTATTTATACATCGCAACAAACTATATATTGTGTTTCCGTCTTGATTAATACAATATATTGTGTTTTTGCTGCTTTCGTGCTTACAGCTTCGGCCGTTCCATCTCTGGAAGCTCCAGCGCGTCCTTGTACCGGTCCGCGATCTGCTGCGCTGACTGCTGCGGGATACCTTGCACATGATCCGCCTGGACCGGTGCTGTCTCTGCCATGCCGTATGCAGCTTTCGCAACGAAGATCAGGTTTGCATTTGTTCCGGGTTGGTTATGCAGTCTATTAAGCGTGCAGTTTTTGCAAATATCGAACCATTTTTTCACCGTGTTGCTATGTGCTGTGGCGGTTCTATAGTCCCCGCGCATCCAATCGCTAAACGTTGAGCGGTTAATTCCTACCAGAAAGCTAAATACTTCCAAAGTTGGTAAAACATGATACTTACTGCATAGCCTTACAAACACGCTAAACATATGATCTAATAACTCTATATCATCGTTACTAGGTTTCTGTATGTGATCAGCAATATAAAATATCATATCAACAAAACTGTCAGCTACTTCTTTTCTGTAATTCTCACTATCAGGTGATACACATAACACTGTATTAATATATTCATCAGCATATATATTAATATTGCTCAAATATACTTCTGTTTCCTTTTCTGTTTTGATAGTATTATCTTTCACTGTATCACCTCACTTTACAACGTTAATCTATTAATTTAGCAAAATAAAAAGGACGATAATAAACCGGTCAGCAATCGAAGAACACGCCCAGCAGCTACAACCAGTGCCGGAAGTTCCATAAATGCTTTTCAGTTTTTTATATCGTCCTTTGTTTAAAAATCGTAAATGTATTTGCTTATCTGCCATTTACAATAGCACATATAAACCTTTAATGCAAGCATAAATTTATTTTTATTGCTCAAGGTATAATAAAATACCTATTGATAAAATAATCCGTTATAACTCAATATACAGTGTTATAGAGCTATATATATTATAATATAGTGTATCTAAGTATATATTAATAAACTCAGAATCTAGGAGGGGCTTAAAAGATGTTATTATACGGTACTGTATAGAATTAATTAATAGGGGATTATATATATAATATAATTACAGGGCGTTTTGGCACAGAAAAAGCCAGGCTTCCGGCGTCTGATCCGGTTACCTGGCTGAATGATTTTTATTAATTTCGATTAGCTCGCCCCTCCTGAGTTCCTCGTTGATGACACGATAGCACATTTTACAAAAACCTGTCAAGCCAAAAGCAAAAAATATTTTTCTTGACAAAACAAACGTTTGTGTGCTATGAATAATTTAACAGATCTCGGCGGCGGGTCTGTTCTCCCCTCGTTAGCCGCCACAAAAAAACGAGTTTAAGCCCCTGGAGATTGTCCAGGGGCTTTTTTCTTTCCACAATGGGGCTATTAATTTCGGGTATTAGCTTAATAGCTAACAGTCTAACTTTACATTCAGGCAAAAACGCCTGTTCCAAAATGGGACTATTAATGTTTTGTTAGCTTAATAACTAATGATCCAATTTTACATTCGTCATAAAAATGACGTTATAGTTATAATAGTATAATCATTGTCAACTGTCAATAATCACATTAAAAACACCGGGTTTCCGCAGCTGTCAATTTCGGTTGTGGCTTCTTGCCCTGCGTCAAGATACACTGTTTTTACATCTTCAAAAATTCGTCGCTCTCTGTCTATCGTGTATTTTTTATGCAGTGCGTAAACAGTGCCGGAGATTCCCGGAAGTACCGGCGCATAAGCTGGCAAACTCAGCGCCACTTTTTCCGGTGGCAAAATGTCAACAACTTCGACATTATCAATTCTCAGCAAATCCTCATGTCGGCCCAGGCTTGGAAACCGCCTCGGATACTTCAGCATTTTATAAATTATGTCAACTTCCTTTTCGCTTTTTGGCTGAATGTGTAAACGCAAATTCAGATCTGCAACAAAATCAACTAAAACCGGCGTATTAACCCAGCCTGTGAACCCCGGGCCGTTTTTCACTCGGACGGGAAAACGCTTTTTAAATTCTTCCGTTTCTGATCCGGCATAAGCTCCTCCCTTCCAGCGTTTTGTAAACTCCTGTTCGTTCATCGTTCCATTCCCGGATATTGATATATTCATGTCGTGCCAGCTGCTCCACCGGCACAAAAAATGGACCATCCCGGCAACTGTAGAAAAAGGCGGCAGTGGGTACGTATATACCCTTTTCCCGGCGTGTGAAAAAGGCGTTGCGAAAACGCCCTTTTCCATATAGCCCTCTATTAACACTGTCTTCATGGCTCTTCGGCCTCGCATCTGAAGCCGAAAAGGATATCTTCGTAAAGCTGATCGGGAATTTCCTCTTCCATCAGTGGCTTTCGGTTTTCGGTTCTAAGCTCTTCGTCAAGACTTGCGTCGATATCTCTGAGAGCCTTTTCCCTACTGAAGCCCATTTTTACAACTTCGTTTAAAAGATTGATTGTTTTTTTCATGTCTTTTTCCTTTCTTTGTGGTATAATATTATTGTCGCTTACAGAGGATGTTCTGTAAGTGGAGCGACCAACAATTCCGGTCGCCGAGGGTTGAAACAATAATTTTAAGTGTAAAGAGCTGATTTCCGGCTCTTTATTCTTTTGCATTTTTCCCGTCCCCGTAACATTTATAAAACGCCACTGTAAGCTCCGCCAGTTCCTGCGGCGTAAGCTTTTCTTTTAAGCTGTCCGGGATACGGCTGTAGTTGGCCGCAAAAGTATCACGACACTTTCCTATCTTGCAGGCTTTTTTGACCTGCTCGAGCTTGTACATTTCTCCAAGCTCTTCTACGGTGATTCCACCGTTTTTAACTTCTTCCCGTCCTTCTTTTGTCAAGATGGACATTGCTTCTTTCTTGCTAACAACTCCGATTCCGTTGATTCTCATTTCTTTCCCCTCCTTGTTCTATTCTTCAAATCCCGGATACGGCTTGAAAGTTTCAGCCCATTGTGCCTCGTCTTCTTCCGTCCACTCCGGCTCCTCTTCCGGCTCAACCTCGTAGGAACATCCGGCAGCGTCCTCAAAGATGTTATCTTCGTATTCGGTCATCCACTGACCGTCTACAAGGCAATCATATCCGGTTGCGTGGATGAATCCAACGCCGTCCTCGAAACGATCGAACGGCATGTTTTTAAGTTGTACCCTTCTTGTAGCTTTTCCAGCCTCTGTATTTTTCATTTCACCCCTCCTGATCCGCCCCGCTGAGGGCTGTTTGCTTGGTTTTTATTCACTTACAGTTATTTGCTATTTTCACATCATAACAATAATGTTTTCCGTATTTTTCAAAATAAAATTTTTCCAAGTTTGCCATATTATAACCACTTCCTTTCTATGGTTACAGTATAGTCTATTTTCGTGTATTTGTCAATAGTCTATTTCCATGTATTTTACTTATTTTTTATACTCCATGATATCAGACGGTTGACAGTTCAATAATTTGCATAATGTGCAGATGACTTCACAAGTTACATTTTCGTTTTTAGTCAGCTTTGCTACTGTATTAGAATGTAATCCGTTGTTTTTTAACCACTGTTTATTAAGTTCTTTCTTTTTTAATACGTTCCATAGCTTTGAAAAATCAATATAACCATTCTTTCCATAATCGGCCATTGTTTTTCACCTCCTTATTTATAAATATATGATAATAGATTTTTGGCATTAAGTCAATGTCTATTTTTATGTACTATTTGCACAAAAATAAGCTGTGTTATATGGTCTATTTTCGTGTATCTTGTGTATTTACTTTTAGTCTATTATCGTGTATTATATAACCATCAAAGGAAAACAAAAAACATTCACCCCCGGACGCTGATCCGGGAGAAAGAGAGGGAATAAAATGAAAGACACTATCCTTAAAGCTTTATCAAATATCAACTGCTTTTATTCAATCATCTGGATGAAAGCGACAGGTAAAGACAAATACACATTTAGAGAGGAAAGCAAAGTCCACTTGTAAGGCTTTCGGAAGTGGAGAAAATTGCAAAAAAATTTTCTGAAGTCGATTACGACGAGCACAGCGGCGAAATTCTGGCGGGATGCAATGTTTATGTGCATTGCCAATACGAATATGGAATTTTCAAAGATGCTGCCGCCGATCTTCTCCCAGTTGCTGAAATGGTATTGAGCAACAAGAAAAAATATAGTGGTCACGCAATCGCAGACAACAAAGAAAAAAGCGTTCACATCATTCACTATCAGGGCGTGCAATGGACGCTTGCGGAGTTTGAAAAAGATAAAAACGCCGCTTATAAATATAAACCTACATACTGGATTAATAGCGCAATGGATTTAGCTATTGCAATGTGGCGGTTCAAAAATCTTGGTACTATTTACGCATAACAGGGCCGGCAAGCGTACCGGGGAGTATTTCCCCGGCGGCCCTTTAAAATAAAAAATCAGGAGGAAAAGAAAATGATTAAAATTTACATGTGGTACGGCGATAAAAAGGAACAGGCAACAGGACTTGATATCTGGTTTAACGATCTCGGTTGTTTTTATTCTGGAAATATTACAATTTTTGGAAAAATAGTGGGCGATTATTACGTCGACAGCGTGCAAGAAATTTGCGGAGCGTTCCCGCATCTGGAAAAGAAAATCAATGATTGTTTAAACTAGGCGTAATGGTTCCGGCCGGGTTCGATTCCCGACGGCGCCCTTTTATTTTAACACCCGGCTCCCATGGGTACAGGGAAGAAAGAAAAGACATGAAGAAGAAAAACAGCTATATCGCCGTACAGGTGACAGAGAACGGAAAAAACTATTCTTACGCTATCAAGGTTTCTGAAAGTGATAACTTACTTTCAAAACTGGCGATAAAAGGCATCGCAGCGGCGAACCTTTGCGGATCCAGGAAAGAAGCTGAAGAAGTTGTTACAGCCTGGAACGAATGTTTCAAAAGCAATGGTTCTTATATGTTCGGAGAGGTGTTCTGCTAATGAGCGAAAAAATAATCGGAATCAGAAAACCCACGCAAAAGCAAACCATCACCGCTATAAAAAGCGGTGATTTTTCAGAAGTTGAAAAGATAGAGGATACCGCACGCCAGGAAGCGGCAAAGGTTTTTCTTGCGGTCGCTTCCGGTTCTGTGCCGTTGATCTGGTACGACCTTCCGCCGGTGCGGTGTCAGTCTGGGGTCGTGTCCGTCATGCGGTACGCCCTGCACCGGTCAACGAAAAAAGACGGTTTTTTACAGCTGTCTTGCATGGAGCTTAAAAACGAGCAGACCATCCCGACTTCTGACAGGCAATACAACACCACTGACGGCGGTTTTTCGGAGTTTTTCCGGGACTTGCCCCGGTCAATTGATGTTAATTTTTTAGAGCAGTGAAAACGCTGCTCTTTTTCTGCTACTCTTCCGGTATCCAGTCCGGCGCCAGGTTCACGGCCTGGGGAGCGGATCAGACTTGTAAAATCTATCTACAAGCCGTGTGCCTTGACAACTTAATATTTTTCTTGTCTAGAAATGCGGTTGTTGATTTGCTTTTTTCACCGTTTTCCGTCTTTTTGGCGTTCCTTGATGTTTTTACCATTGCCGGATTTACAAGCCGTTTTTGCGTGCTTTCGTCAATCAATACTCACAGTTGACGGGGCTCCGGTATGGTGATACTATGATTATATATAGCCGTTTCCGGCTCTTTTTGTCGTGCCTCTGTGCAGCTGGCACCGATCCGGGGCGCAGTGTCCGACCAGTGGCAAAAGTATGTTCCGTTTTGGATCTACTGTACAACCGCCCTATTCGGCTTTTTAACGGCCATTTAGATTCCGGTCGAAGAAGTGTAGCCTTATTCGTTTTGCGGGCGTTGTGGGCGAAATTAGAGTGCCAGTTATTGATGCCTGGGAAATCCCGGCACCGGTCCGCAGTCTTTTGCAGGATGTTCATGCCAGTTGTGAAACGAACAATATTTCTGGCGGTTCTTGAATATTTGCAATATTCAGACACAGAAAAATGCCGAAAAACGGTGAAAAAAAGAACAGCTGGAAAATAACCTTTATTTCTGGATTTCCATTTTGTCTATCTTGCATATATTAATTCATAGCATCTTCCGAGGGACTGTGAAAAAACACGAATCAGTTCAATTTATTTAATCCCTCAGATTTTCTCCTAGCCGTATTCTTCGTTTTGTATGTGGTCCGTTGTTTCCGGACTTTCATCTTCTGTTCCGTCTTATCTTTCTTCCTACGTACTTTATTGTGTGATGATCGCTCAGTTGAGAATCCCATATTTTCCCTCCCTGTCCTTAATCTTCTGGTTTCTGCTTTTGAAGTTGATAATTTCTATATCTGTTTGCAGTTCCTGCGGTATCCGTCCAACGATGATTACTCTCAGTGGCTCCAATCTCCGGACCATCTCTTGAAACCCCTTGCAAAATTCCAGTCGTGATGCTTTCGACTTCACTCGCCCATTGGTGCAGCAGGCAACCGTGCTTCTTTTTGGTATTCCGTCAAAAATCCAATCATAGCAGTATTCTGGTGGTATGTTCACGTTTGGAATCATGCGGATTCCGTTCATATACAGATAATGTGCTATCGCATGATTGCGGTACTTCTGCCAGATGTTCATCGCAAATGGCATGCCACCTTCTCCGACTGCCATGCTGAAATCCGGTGCGATCACACTGTTAAAGCATTTTAGATGCTCGATATATTTGTCTGGACAATTCCAGATTTTCTCAAATTGGTTGTCGTGGATGTAGAAATTGACGGTCAAGTCCCTGTGGTTCTTTATCCGCCGGTCGAAGCTGTCCTTGAAATCTACAGTATCCGTTCCAGGTCTGCCGGTATACCGTGGCATCATGGGGAACTGGTATGGTCTGTCCAGCTCTGCTCCCTCGATCATATATTCTCTCATTACGTCATATGCGGTATGATTCATGGTTATCACCCCTTAAAAACACAAAAAGACATCCTGTTCCGGGAATTGGAACCGATGTCGTCATTAGTATGTTTTCATACTACCAGATATTTAGTTAAATGTCAAAAAATTACATCTCTGCTCTTCCGTTCATCTTTTGTATATTATTTAGATTGCAAATGCGTAAGTGTAGTTAAATTCTTTTTCGCATCCATCCACATAGTTGATTTTCCTGTAAAATACGGCGTGTCGTTCTGAGAACTTATTTAAAAAGATGATCGAGGCGCAGGAGCGTCAGATGTCCGGCAGTTCCCAGGGCGGCCAGCAGTACTAAATCTGTACGCGCAGGTAGTTTCATTGCTATGCTGAGTTGATCTAAGCTCATGCAAAAAAAGATGCTGTCTGACAGAACTGAAAACCTGCCAGGCAACATCTTTTTATTTTATATAAGATCCAAAAGTCTTAAAATCCTATATTCATTTACAGCAATTCCTGTACTTTTCGATATACAACCTCTGCAAATTTCTTATGTCCTGCTGCATTCAGATGTTCCTGATCTGCGTCACAGCAATGTACATAGGATGCTGCCGGAAGGAAACTGATATGACGTTCAGCTGCGATTTTTTCATAAACAGGCTGCAGATTTCTGGAAACGATCACAGACTCTCTGGAAAACTCCTGGTCATATCCTTCCTGCCATACTTTTTCTCCCAGATAGATGGGAGACATGAGAAGGACTTTCGCTCTTGGTGCGTATTCCTGGATCTGATCCAGCAGTCTTGTGATTCCCTTTCCGATTACATCTGCGGATGCTCCAAAAACAGTTTTGCAGTCATTGGTTCCCAGCATTAGAGTGATCACATCCGCCTGGGCATGTGTTTCCAGAAGTGTGGGAAGAAGTGCAGTTCCTTTTCTTCCGTCGCGGAGCGGATCTTCGAAAACCGTTGTTCTTCCGCACAGTCCTTCCTCGATCACGCGATATTCTTCTTTATTCAGTTTTTCCTGGAGAAGGCTTGTCCAGCGTACTCCCCACGGTAGTCTCTCTCTGCTCTCTCCGTCATATCCCCATGTATTGGAATCTCCAAAGCATAATATCTGTTTCATTTTACCATATCCCTATCTATTTAGTATGTTATTACTTGAATGAATAATAACATGCTATTTGGAATTGGTCAAATATGCAAAAGAAATAGCCTGCTATAGGCATTCTCTATAACAGGCCAATATATATATTTTAAAATACTGTTCGATGAAGATTTTGTTTACAGTCCGATAAATCCTGTAACATCTCCGTTGATCACATAATGTGCACCATTATCTTCGGGTTTAATGTAGATTTTGAGATCTTTCAGTTCAGAAGCTTTTTTGCCCATATCCTCTGTCCAGATCTTTTTGATCCTGTCAGCAACCTCTGAAGTATGTATCTCTTTGCCCCAGTACTGAACATATACTTCTGTCACTGGCTCAGCTTTCTTGGCTGCTGTCTTTCTTGTTGTTTTAGTTGCTGTTGTCTTAGCAGCCGCCTTGGTTGTTGTTTTCTTAGCAGCAGTTGTTTTTCGTGTTGTTGTCTTCTTGGCGGCTGTTTTCTTAGCCGGCTCTTCTAATTTTACAGCTGTTGTTTTCTCTTCATCAGATTTTACTTCTGCTGCTTTTACTTCTACTGGTTTCGCAGCAGCAGGTTTTACCTCTGCTGTCTTCTCAGCTGCTTTTGTCTCTACAGAAACTTTTGCATCGTCTGTCTTTGGTGTCTCAGCCTTAACAGCTTTCTCTTCGGATGCGGTTACTACAGATTTTGCAGGAGTCTCGCTTACTGAAGCCGTTTTTACAGTTGTCTTGGTTGCAGCTTTCTTTGTTCTAGCCATGTTTATAGCCTCCTTACAAGGGATTTGTTAATCTTTTCTCATGCAATACAATACTACGATTTGAAAGTTTTGTAAAGAAAAGTTTCAAAAGTCTATTAGTTAAGGCTGTAATTTACAGCATGTACACGATAAGTTACACTGCTTTTACTATATGTCCAGTTATGACGCAGCAGACAATTATGATGACGTCCGTCCCCATCCAGATTACACTCTATCACTTTAAATGAATCACTGTAAACTTCTGTAACGATAGCCGAATGTCCATTATTATTGATGCGCACATAGTCTCCTACCTGAACATTATTATCATATATTCTCTGAAGGCCTGATACTCTCTGCCCTTCCCAGATATCATAAAATACTTTTCTTGCAAACCCATCACACTGGATAGCCCCGTCAAACTTATTGCAATCATACTCGCCATTACCTGGTATCGGATCAATTCCGCTCTGAGTTCCGTGATGTTTGCATGGAACATCACTGATCGTATCCTGAAATCTTTCAGGAGCTCCGCTGCTGTCTAGATTATCTGTCAGATCTGAATAACTGTTTACAACATGGTTCCAAAATTTCCCATCAGGAAATTTGATTTTTTCATCTTCAATTCTCTGCTGCAGATTTTTCTTTTTAATAACAGTAAGATTAACAATTACCGGCTTCGCTGCATTATAAAACGTTGTACTTTTTGTAGTAACTGTGATCTGCACTTCTCTCTGAATATCGTTTTCTTGCCATTCCTTCAAAGTAACCGTTCCATCAGAAGCTACCGATGCAATAGCACTGTTGCTGCTGGAATAAACCAATGTCGCATTCTGATCTGCTTTTGCCCCGAGATTGAATGCTCCATCATAGATCTTACGTTCCTGCTGCTGTACACAGCTGACAGATGGAGTTCCTTTTACCGTAGTGATCGTCAGTTTCCTGGTTGCCGGAGCATAGGAAGAAGATTTCGCTGCAGTGATCTGGATTGTAACTTTTCCAAGCTTCTTTGCCTTTTTAAAGTTCAAATTACCTTTGGAATCCACAGAAACAATACTGGTATCTAAGGACTTATAAGTAAGTTTCCCACCTTCTGAAGGAACTTTGGCACCAAGAGATTTCATTGTAGTGGAATACGCTATTTTTGCCCCATTCTTTACAGCTGTGGTAATATTCTGTCTTTTCAGCACATTAATCTTAATTGCAATATTCTGTGCCTGATAATGTTTGGTCGCCGCAACTTTTACAGTAACTGTTGCCACTCCCTCTCCATTAAGCATAATCTTGCTATTTTTTACAGATGCAATTTTTGCATTAGTGGTTGAATATGTCACTTTTGCAAATTCTTTTTTTCCTGAAACACTGATTTTGTAGGATTTGCCTTTGTCTGTATAAAGTTTTGTAATACTTCCTGGTGTAACTTTTACCGGCTGTTTTGCTTTGCTGATCTTATAAGCTATTTTTTTTGTACCTGTAAAATTGCCCTTTCCTGTGATTTGTAAGGTTGCTGTTCCAGGTTCTTTATTATTAAGATATTTATATGTATAATCTTTTTCATTCTGTAATGAGATCATTCCGGCCGCATTGGCTTTCGGCATATAAATAGAAAATGCGGGAGTTTTTGCCTGTCCATCCCAGGTGTAAATCGTTGTCTTCAAATTAACTTGAACTTTACCGTCAAGACTGCATGCTTTGATGGTAAAATATTTAGAAACAGAATCTTTGTAACTTCCCTTTCCTGTGATTTTTGCAACAGCTTTTGTTCCCGTTTTTGTATTATTAGAATAAGTTACTGTATAATCTGTGCCGCTTTTTAATGTTGTATTTCCAAGTTTAACAGTTACACCTGGCTTCTGCGGACTTCCATTGTAAGTTGCAGTTTTTACAGTTACCTTTGCCGTTTTGATGCTCTTTCTAACTACTGGTTTTGAAGCAACTACCTTTAAAGTGATACATTTACTGTTCGTTGGCATGGTCGTATATTTTTTGCCTGAGCTGTCTGACATGGTAAATGGAAGTTCTATAGAGCACTTCAGGTTCGGGATTGTTTTCAGTGTTTTAAGATTATCCATATAGTACAGCATATATCTTGCATCATTGACGCTAGATGTATTAAACTTACTGAGGTTTAGAGATTCCAGGCTGCTACAGGAGTTAAACATATATCCCATCTTTACCACTTCAGAAGTATTGAAATGGCTCACGTCCACAGCTTTTAACGCATAGCAGCGTGAAAACATTCCTTCCATAGATTTTACTTTTGATGTGTTAAATTCAGAAACATCCAGAGAAGTCATTTTTTTAAGCTCGCCAAACATAGAATTCATATCTACTACCTTGGATGTATCAAAATTCTTAATATTGAGGCTTGTTAAAGACTCATTTCCATAAAACATGAAATACATATTCTGTACATTAGAAGTATTAAAACTGTTCAGATCCAGAGACTTGAGCTTGCTCATAGTACAGAACATTTTGCCCATATCTTCTACATTTGATGTATTAAAGTTTCGTACATTTAACTGTGTAAGACTTTCGCACCGTTCGAACATACCGTTCATATATACAACATTTGCTGTATTGAAATTACTGACATTCAACTGTGTAAGGCTTTCACAGCAATAAAACATCTCCTCCATAGTCGTAACATTCGCTGTATTAAATCTACTGACGTCCAACTGTTTAAGATTCCGACATTCACGGAACATTCCGCTCATCCTTGTCACTCTGGAAGTATTAAAATTCCGGACATTCAGCTGTGTAAGGCTTTCACAGCCTAAAAACATGCTATTCATATCATTAACTTTTGAAGTATCAAATTTACTGACATCCAGAGTTTTTAATTTACTGCAATTTCGGAACATTCCCTGCATATGAGATACATTTCCGGTTTTCAATGAACCAGTATCCAGCTGTGTAAGGCTTTCACAATCTGAGAACATAAAGGCCATATCTGTCACCTTACTGAAATCACAGTTTTTAAAAGTGATCCTGGTAAGATTCCTGCATCCCTTAAACATAGCTCTTGTCTTTGTGATTCCGGAAATTTCAACTATGGCTGTTTTAATATCATCCTGCCATTTACTCCAGCCCCTTTCTGCATCCCAATAATAATCTGAGGTATCATAGTCACCGTTTCCTTTTAATGTAAGACATCCGGATGTATCAATTGACCAGGCAATATCTCCGGTGATTCCTCCATCCATCATGCTTGCGGAAGCACTTACAGCATCTTCTTCTCCATCAGAAAAGTCATCACTTTCTGCCATTTCTTCTGTTTCCGGTTCTTCCGAAAGATTTTCAGTGTCCTCCGACATTTCTATATTATCCGCTTCTTCCGGCTCTTCTTCTAATTCCTGTTCTGTGCTATCAGGTAATTCTGCTGCTTCATCGTCTGCTGAGATTCCATCTTCAAAAATATCTTCCTCAGAAAAACTTTCCTCTGGACTGTCAGTCTCCTCATTTACATTTTCCTGGACTGTTTCCGGTTCTGTCTCTGAAGCCATGGTTATCCCTGCATTGCCAAAGATCATAGACCCTGATAAAACGACACACAGAAGTTTTTTGATCATTTTTCTCCTCATCCTGTTTTCTCCCTTTTTCTTTTTATACTAAAACGAAGTTCTGATTCTTCGCTTTGCTCCATCCAATTAGATCCCCAGATTTTCCAGTTCTTCACTCATATACCCCTTGAGATGCTCCTTTAAAGCCTTATGCTGAGGCAGGATAAGATCAAAATCCAGTGCCAGGATCTCACCAGCTGCTTCACTTGCATTTTTCAGGATTCCCGCATCATTGTAGATATCACCGATCTTAAATTCCATCAGTCCGCTCTGGCGGATACCGAAAAGATCTCCTGGGCCCCGAAGCTTCAGATCTTCTCCGGCTATATAAAATCCATCATTGGATTCATTGAGGATCTTCAGACGTTTAGAAGTATTTTCTTCATTATTTCCCTGGATAAAAATGCAGTAAGACTGATGCTCTCCACGCCCTACACGGCCCCGAAGCTGATGAAGCTGGGCAAGCCCGAAACGTTCTGCATTTTCTACCATCATGACGGTAGCATTTGGCACATTCACTCCAACCTCCACAACTGTGGTAGATACCAGTACCTGGATCTCGCCGGAAGCAAACGCCTCCATGATCCTGTTTTTCTCTTTTGGCTTCATCTTTCCGTGAAGGATTTCTACTTTGATCTCCCCCGGAAGGATCTCCTGAAGCCTTCTGGCATAATCTGTAACATTCTCTGCCTCCAGGCCTTCGCTCTCTTCCACCATAGGACAGATCACATAAGCCTGCCTTCCCATCTGCACCTGCTTTTCAATAAAAGAATACGCCTTGGGACGGTAGGAAGTTCCTACTACGCAATTCTTGATCGGAAGTCTTTTTGCAGGAAGCTCGTCAATGATCGAAATATCCAGATCTCCGTATAAAATGATCGCCAGTGTCCGGGGAATGGGGGTTGCGCTCATAACAAGTACATGAGGCGGATTTCCTCTGGTCGTCAGCGCTTCCCTCTGGCGAACGCCGAATCTGTGCTGCTCATCTGTGATCACAAGCCCCAGATTCTTATATTCCACCTTTTCCTGGATCAGGGCATGAGTTCCGATGATCACATTCACTTCACCGTCTGCAATCTTCTGATAGATCTCACGCTTCTGTCTGGCTGTGGTAGATCCTGTCAGAAGCACCGGATGGCAGGAAGCGATATTCTGTTCTTCCATCAGCCTCAGAAAGCCTTCGTAATGCTGATTTGCCAGAACCTCTGTCGGTACCATCAATGCACTCTGAAATCCATTCTCTGCTGAAAGTACCATAGCTAAAAATGCGATCACGGTCTTGCCGCTACCAACATCCCCCTGTACAAGCCTGGACATCAGCTTATGACCGCTCAGATCCCGTTCGATCTCATGCCAGACATTCTTCTGGGCTCCGGTCAGGTCATAGGGAAGCCCTTCTATGATCTCCTCGGTTGTCCATACTGGTTTCATTGGAAAAGTGTTTGGAGCCTCTTCTGTTTTCTCCTTCAAGAGCTGTATTGCCAGCACAAAAAGCAGAAATTCATCGAATACCAGACGTTTCCTGGCTGTGAGAAGCTCCTGCATATTTTTCGGAAAATGAACAGTCCGGATCGCATAATTAGCATCTGCGAGCTGATAGCGTTCCCGTATCTCCTCCGGCAGATATTCCCCATGGAGAGGCCTTGTATCCAAAATCTGATGGACCAACTTCGTGATCATCTTGTTGGAAAGTCCTTTCGTCAGACCATATACAGGCTGCATACTGTGAATGATCTCCTCATAAGCTGCCGGGGTAAAAATCTCCGGATGTTCCATCTGCGGACGGCCTTTTTTTCTGATGATCTTTCCTCTGAGGATAAACACACTGCCCTTTTTGAGTGTTCCCCTCAAATAAGGCGCATTGAACCAGGCAACCGGCAATCGGCCGCTTGCATCTGCCACAGTTGTTGTCAGAACCTGGAGATTGCGTATCTGGTTAATATAAATACCTGTTGCTATAGTGGCACGGATAGAGACTGTTTTGTCCTCCTCTGCTGATGCAATCTCCACAGGCTCCTCATATATATCGTAAGTCCGCGGATAATAACGGAGAAGCTCTTCCGCAGTCGTGATCCCGATCTTCTGGAAAAGCTTCTCTGTTTTCTCACCCACGCCTTTTAATTCACGTAAAGGTGTCTTATCATTCATTTTTTGTGCTCTTTATTCTACAGAAATCAGATAGTAGTAAATTGGCTGTCCACCCTGGTTCAGCTCAACCTCGCACTCCGGATATTTCTCGGTAAGAGAATCAGAAAGTGCCTCTGCATCTTCCTCAGATACATCTTCACCATAGTAAACACTGATGATCTCAGATTCCTCGTCAACCATCTCTGCTACCATCTCCTCCGCTACCTGAAGTCGATCTCTGCCTACTGCAAGGATACCTGCATCACCGATTCCCATGATATCTCCCTCATGGATTTCCTTGTCATCAATACGTGTATCACGGACTGCATAAGTAATCTGTCCGGTCTTCACTCTGGAAATCGCATCGGTCATGGAAGCAAGGTTCTCCTCGCTGCCCTTCTCCGGAACAAAGCTGATCATTGCGGAAATTCCCTGTGGGATTGTCTTGGTTGGTACTACAATGATCTCCTTGTCCTCAGTCAGATCTCTTGCCTGGTTAGCTGCAAGGATAATATTCTTGTTATTCGGGAAAATATAAATTGTTTTTGCATTTACTTTCTCAATAGCATTGAGCATGTCTTCGGTACTCGGATTCATAGTCTGACCGCCTTCGATCAGATAATCTACGCCAAGCTCACGGAAAATCTGAGAAAGTCCCTCACCTACGGATACGGAAATAAATCCATGATCCTTTGGTGGTTCTTTGTTTTCTGCCTGTTCTTTTGCAAGTTTTTCCGCATCTTTGATCAGTTTTTCCTGATGTTCTTCTCTCATATTGTCAATCTTCATACGGGAAAGCTGACCATACGTGAGTGCGCGTTCAAAAGCCTGTCCCGGATGATTGGTGTGTACGTGTACCTTGACAATCTCATCATCAGCTACCAAAACAATGGAATCACCGATGGAATCCAGAAATTCACGGAAACGGTCGATCTCATCCTGTGGAAGCGGTTTTTCAAGAAGGATAATAAACTCTGTACAATATCCAAATTTGATATCTGCCTCTGCCTGAGGAGAAATCTTTGTGATCTTAGGAGCTGCTGCTTCAAACTGGGAATAATCCACTTCTTTTCCATGATATCCGTCGATGGCACCACGGAAAACTTCCAGAAGTCCCTGTCCGCCAGAATCCACAACACCTGCTTCTTTCAAGACTGGAAGCATCTCCGGTGTTCTGGCAAGAGTTTCCTCTGCATGCTGAAAGATCCCGTCGAAAAAAGCATCCAGATCTTCTGCAGCATCAGCAAGCTCTGCTGCTCTGTCTGCTGCAGCTCTGGCTACAGTAAGAATGGTTCCCTCTTTTGGTTTCATAACTGCCTTGTATGCAGTTTCAACGCCTCGCTCCATAGCTGCGGCAATGGCAGGTGCATCCAGATCTGTAAGTTTACGCACACCTCTGGTAAATCCGCGCAGAAGCTGTGACAGGATAACACCAGAATTACCTCTGGCTCCACGGAGGGAACCGGAAGAAATTGCCTTTGCCAGGGATTCCATATCCGGATCTGTAAGAGCACCTACTTCAGAAGCAGCAGACATGATGGTAAGCGTCATATTGGTTCCCGTATCTCCATCAGGTACAGGAAACACATTCAGTTCATTGATCCACTCTTTCTTCGCTTCCAGATTCTTTGCTCCGGACAGAAACATTCTGGAAAGTATTTTAGCATCTATGGTTTTGTTATTCACCACAAGTTCCTCCTCTAAAACTAATCTATTGCACGCACGCCCTCAACCATAATGTTGATCTTTTCAATCTCCATTCCTGTAAAGGCTTCGACTTTATATTTTACATTGTTGACAAGATTGTCCGCAATAGTACTGATATTCACGCCATATGCTACGATGACATGAAAATTCAGCCGGATCTTATTATCATCCGTGATCTTAACACTGATACCATGTTTCAGGCTGTCAATACGCAAAAGCTTGACCAGGCCATCCTTCATACTGATAGCTGCCATTCCGATGATACCAAAACACTCTACCGCCACACTGCCGGCATAAGTCGCAATGACATCTGTATCAATTACGATCTGACCCAATCCGGAATCTATACGTCCATTCATATGGTTACCTCCATTGTTTCATTCAGATTAAATTATATAAAACTATTATAACCTTTTTTTTATAATTACGCAATGATAGAGTTCAACTTGTTTTATCTTATAGAAAATTAAGCTCATCCACTCTATTGAAGGGAAACCCCGGATTGTGATGGAGCATGCCGACCGATACTATGAAGCCGGTTTTTCTTTTTCGTTTATCTACTTATAATCCTTTTACAAACGCAACTGCATTTTTTATATCTTCTTCATCTGGATGCCCTTTTGCAATTCCACCAACCAGTTTAAATGGACCAAATGTGTCATAACCTTTGCACCCGAATTTTCCTATCACTTTAGAACGCTTCTTATCCAAAATCTGCTCTATGGATTTATAATTGGCACTTCCACCATAAGTACAGATCAGAAATACCTTTTTGTCATCCGGTAGATTCTTCTCTGCAAATCCCAATATCGACTGATGAAATTTTGAAAAATAGATTCCTGATGCAAACCCAATCATATCATAACTGCTCAGATCTGCATCGGGTTGTTTTACAGCATCGATCAAATCGATCTGGCACGCTTCTGATACACTTTTTACTAATTTTTCTGTATTTCCATGATGTACAGATGCATATACGATTGCTTTTCTCATTTGTTTTCCTTTCTGCCTGCGCCATCAATCAGGTCATAACTCATGTCCAAAAAGTCCAGTATCTTTGCTTTACTGACCGAACCATCCAGTAAAATCGTGATCCAGTGCTGCTTGTTCATATGGTATCCAGGTAAAAATCCATGCGTCTGAATAATCATATTCGTCATGTCCGGATCACACTTTACATCCATGATATCAACCGGATCTTTTCCTTCTAATCCCAGTTTTGATTTTTCAATAGTCATGATCACTGCATACCATTTTCCGTTTTTATGTCGGAGTACTGCACTGTCTGGCGATTTACTCCATAAATATTCTGGGACTGTTCCGTACTGTTTCTGCACATATTTAAAGATTTCTTCCGTCTTCACAATCTATTCAACTCCTGACGTTTCTGATATCCTGCCTATAATCATACCACATTTTCGGATTCCGAACTACCTGCCAAATTCTTTTGCATTTTCCCGGTTTTCCTATTCTCATATGCCAGTTCAGCAAGAATATGTTCTATTCAGCTTCAGGAAAGAGACCAGGCCAAAGAAAAAACGATAAATTAATTCGCACTGGGTAATTTTCTATGTTTCAAATTGATCTAAACCATACACACAACGCTTAATTCCACCATGATCCGCCCTGTTCCCGGAGGTATGGAATACTTTCCTTAAAACTCTTTGCAGAATTTTTGATAAATTTCCTTTTTTTGCTTGCAAAAGAGCAATTCATCTGTTAAAATGGTGACTGTTGATAAAAGGAGGTGCTATTCATGGCTAAATGTGCAATCTGCGATAAAGGAGCTCATTTCGGAAACAATGTGAGTCATTCCCATAGAAGATCCAACAAAATGTGGAAATCTAACGTTAAATCCGTCAGAGTAAAAACAACTGCCGGCGGAGCAAAGAAAATGTATGTATGTACTTCTTGTTTAAGATCCGGAAAAGTTGAAAGAGCGTAAGTAATATCGTATGCCCCCGTAGAATGCGGGGGCTGTTTTTTTATCTTTAAGACAGATAAATTACAAGCGGGAAGTATGCCAGGTGCACACTTCCCGCTTATCTGCAAAACATATGATATCCGCATAGCAGACATATGACTGCCATTGCGATCACAATAAAATTCTCTGTAATAAGGATACCAAGAACCATGCCCACACCAATAAAAAACAGCATAAAACCAGTTAGCTTTCCCACTCCTGTCTGCTCATTTCCTGTTTTTTATTACAGTATATGCATGAAATCTAAATGGAATACTACTCTTCTTTCCCGTCTGTATCCTCGGCATTGCCTGCACCTGGTGCAAAACGGTTCACAAAATCCGGCACCATATCCAGAACCTTGGTAAGGCCATCCTGATTTTTTACGTTTACAAGTTTGGTGCTTCCATTCTGGATCACAAGCACTGCACAGGGAGACATCTTTCCGGCAAGACCTCCGCCGCCATTGTTCTTCTTGTCCCCTTCAAAAGCTCCGGCTCCCACGCCGAAGGATACATCGACCAGAGGAAGGATAATGGTATCGCCTACATGAATGGCATCGCCAACCACTGTCTTGGCCGATACAAAGCCATCCATTCCTTTAAATAATGAATTCACGGTATCTTTGAAATTATTCTCTTTCTCCATGATTTACCTCCTTATGTCTCCATCGGTGGATGACGTATTTTATATTTTTATTGAAATAAAGCTTCGCTGCTGTTGTGAGAACTACAATTCCATAAATCCTTCCCTTTAACATGATCTCTCCCTCAAGAACATTTTCATTATCAAAAAGGGGCGCTGCTTCGATCTTGTTTTTATGAAAAGGAATCGTCATTCCTAATACAGCCAATACCATACCTGTAACTGCCGGATCTTCATTGCCAAATGTGATCTTTCCGGTGATCCTTGTCGGAAGCACATGATAAATCAGTTTTTTTGCATTTTTCCACAGAAAGGAAAGAGCCTCTCTGGTTCGGGGATGGTCTAAAAATTCCTTCCACCAGTTTATCTTATCACAGAAATTCCGGATTGTTAATGCAAGACTTTGAATTTTTTTCAGAATCCTTTTGGGGATTCCAAGAAAATTCTGTACGATTCGGAACAGCTTTCCAACTGTCATTTTTATTTTTCCCACTATATTCAAAATTAAATCTGCAATCTTTGTCCGAAGCCTCTTTTCATCTTCCGATATTTCTTCGGAAATCGATATCGGCTCCATTATTACATTTTCCGAAATTTCATTTATATCTTCAACAGTATCTTCCTGAGGCTCAGACATTTGCAGCTCTGCGGTATCGTTCTGATTTTCGCTTTTTGATGTCTTTTCATGACTTCCAGAAGCCTCTGTCTGTTTTTTTGCATTTTGATTTCCGGAGTTGGAAAGAGCTCTTGGTTTCTTTTTTTTACGAAACAGATTTTTAAATTTTTCCAAAGGAATCCCTAACAAACATATTTTTGTTTTCAGAACGCCCTGCTCCCAGAATACCTGTGCAGAAATTATATGAAGCAGCCAGCTCACTTCACCGAAAGCATGTATTTCCCGAAGACTATCCGTACGGTCTTTTTTTAAATTCCCTCTGTATCTGATTGGACAAAATAAAAGAAGCAGCAGGATCAGAAAGATCAGCCCGATCAGAATCCCCAGAAGGATCAATATCCATTTTATTATCAGCCATAATATATGCAGCATTGGTTCACCTGTTTTTCAGATATTCTTTTATTTTAAAATTTCCAGTTTCGGTATAAACCTGTTCGATCATATCCTGTACCATCTGTATAGCACCGGATTTTCCTCTAGCCATTCCAACGATCAAAGGACAGGTGGCTCTGGCGCTTCGCTGTACAAGCATGCCTGCGGGAAGAATTTCCAAAATATTTCCGGGATTATCAGACAAAGTAACAACGTAGATATCCGGCACGAATTTACCAGCAGTGATCCTGGTTCTTATTCTAGTAGGATTTTTTACATCATTTCCTATGTAATAGTTTTTCATCCATTTCAGCAATCTGCCCTCACCTCCGTTATAATGCCAAACAGGGCTGCGTATGTACACAGCCCTGTCCTGTTGTTAAAAATACTTCTGCTGTTTCGCCCAGACGCCTTCACTTCGCATTTCCAGATACTCCTGATAGGCCTGTTCCACGATATGCTTCTCGTTGGAAAAACGGAGAAGATGATAGATCTCATGAAACTTATAGTATCCGGAATCTACAAAATATTCCTCTCGCTGGGGTTTGCTATGATAATTATCAGCTATCATGAGATACCAGTGTACCTCTTTCATTACCACATCCTCCGGAACGGTGAAATTATACTGGCTCTTACCGATATATTTCACGATAGAGGCCCGAACACCTGCTTCTTCCATTACTTCACGTAAAGCAGTCTGTTCAAAAGTCTCTCCTTTTTCTACAGTTCCTTTGGGAAGCACCCATCCTTCATAACGGTTCCTGTAGGATTTATACAATGCCAGAATCTTACCCCGATGAATTACCACACCGCCACAGCTTGTTGCTTCTATCATATTGCAATCCTCCTGTAATGCGTGTGTCTTTTGCACTGGCTATAGTATACCTCTTTTTTACCTTATAGGCAAGGGGCAAGAAGCAGATACTGTTCTCAATTTAATCGAAATAATATGCATCAAAAACATCTGCCGCAATGGGAACTGCCGCTTCACTTCCGGTTCCGCCGTTTTCCACGATCACTGCAATGGCGATATCCGGGTCATCTACATTAGAATAACCCACAAACCAGGAATGACTGGAGCCATTTTCATCAAACTCCGCAGAACCGGTCTTTCCGGCAACAGTATATCCTCGTCCGTTCAATGCGGAAGCCGTACCGTTTTCAACTACATTTTTCATTAGTTTTCCAAGGATATTGGCTTCATTTCTTGTCATCAGACGTTTGTATTCTGTTTTTTCTGTTTCCCTGACCGTATCACCGGAATTATTCACGATCTTATCGATCATAGTTGGCTTCATCAGTACACCATCATTGGCGATGGCACTTGTGATCAATGCCATATGCATCGGAGAAACAAGAGTGTTACCCTGGCCGATCGAGGTCTGCATCACAAGTGCGTTCGGAGAATCATTATCCAGGGTAAAACGGCTGGTTTTATAGGAATTCAGCGGAAGAGCCTTATTAAAGAGCAGATCCTCTGCAGTACTTTTCAGAGTACCTCCTCCCAGACCAAGTCCCATATCTGCAAATGCACAGTTACAGGAATGTGCAAATGCGGAATAAAAATCCTCCTGTCCATGTACTGCACCATTGTAACACTGGATCGTGTGGTCATCCACTGTGATACTTCCCTGACACAGATAGGAATATCCCTCCAGTGATCCCTTTTGCCTGAAATAATCCAGTGCCGTGACAATCTTAAATGTTGATCCCGGAGGATAAGCTCCATTGGTTGCACGGTTTAAAAGGCTGCTGTTACTTTCATCATTAACAAGGGTATCCCAGTTCTGTGCGATCGTGTTCGGATCAAAATCCGGTTTGCTCACCATAGCCAGGATACGTCCGGTGGATGGTTCCAGTACAACTACCGCTCCTCTGCGGTCTCCCAGAGAATTGTATGCCGTTGTCTGAAGATCTGCATTCAGACTGGAGATCACGGTATCACCCTGATTCTTTTTTCCCAGGAATTCATTTTTCATCTGTTCCAGAAAAAATGAATGGGAAGTGAGAAGCTGGAAATTTGCTTCCGATTCCAAACCACTCTTACCATTGGTATCATATCCTACTGCATGTGCAAAAATATTGGAAAACGGATACGTTCTCTCTTCTGTTCCATCTTCATACACATTGGTCTGTGCCAGGACCTCACCATCCGAAGACTGGATACTTCCACGTACTACACGGTCCGAAAATGTATCCTGACGGGTGTTGTACGGGCTGTTGATAAAATCTTCGCTTTTTATGGCGTCAAAATAGACCAGATATCCGATCAAACTGACAAAGATCAATATAAAGAAGGCCGATACAAAAGTTAAAGGCCGGTTCTTTTTTCTACGGAGTCTGGCGATTTCTCTTTCTCTCAGGCGTTGCTCTCTTTCCTCTTCTTTCAATCGTTTCTTTTCGCTGCGTTTCAATTTGTTCGTCCTCATCTTCCCTCAGAATATACAGTCCCTGAATGATCGCAAGCATCAGGATGGTACACATGACAGAACTGCCTCCGTAACTCACCAGCGGAAGTGTAACTCCTGTCATTGGAATAAACTTGGTTGCACCGCCAATGGTCAGAAATACCTGAAAAGCATATTCCGTTCCGAGCCCCAGTGCGATCAGTTTATAAAACGGATTCCTGATCTTTAGTGCAATAGTAACGATCATCAGAAAAAAGCTTGTGCATACAAGAATCAGGCAGATGGCAAAAATGCCACCCAGTTCCTCACAAATAGCACTGAAGATAAAATCATTTTTTACGACCGGAATCTTCTCCGGAGAGCCCTGGCAAAGTCCCATTCCAAACCAGCCTCCGGTTCCGATTGCAAACAGAGACTGCACGATCTGATAACCTTCATTTTGATAGACAGCCATCGGATCCTTCCAGGCACTGACTCGCTGACGGACATGTCCAAAAAGATGATATGCGATCACCGAACCAACGCATCCTCCGCCAAGTCCCAAAAATAAATAGCTCGGATTCCTGGTTGCCACATAGATCAGTACAAGGTAGGTGACAAAAAAGATTACTGCACTACCCAGATCCCTGGAAAGAACCAGGATCCCTACATGGATCACTGCAACGATCGTAGCCAGTACTACTTTGCGAAAATCCACCTTGGTACACAGAAGTGATGCCATAAAAAATACGAAGGTTATCTTGATCACCTCGGAAGGCTGGATTCCCATAAGAGAAAGCTTTGCACCGTAGCTTGTGCTTGCCAGAACAAGAACTGCCGCCAGAAGTACAATACCAATTCCGGCATAAGCCCATGTAAGATCCTTTAAAAATTTCATTTTTCGTATCATTACCGGTATTACCAGTGATACTGCACTACCTGCGGCCACGATCAGAAGCTGCTTAGTTGCAGACGGAAGTGAAAGCCGGCAGAGCATGATAAATCCTACGCTCAGGAGCATACACATATTATTTAAAAGAAGCAGCGATGCATTCTGATAAATAATTCGATAAAGGATCTGGATCGCTGCAAAAAAGATCATCATTTCGATATAGAACAGGATGACCCTGAAATCCATGCTTTTTAAATAGATCACAAGAAATGCTGTAAAATCAATAAAAAAGATCATGGTCAGCTGCTGATGGAGCAGTTCTCTCTTTTCTTCCTCATCCTGCCGCCACACCATATAAAAACAATGAAAGGTATAGACGATCATCAATGTGAGGATCACATACTTAGATAATTCTGTAATTACATTAATCATACACTTTTACTCGGCTCCTCTTTTAAAATGGCCTTTTGTATACCTGCGTCCGGAAGGTTTTCCGTTTTCCTGATAAACCGTCCGGAATTCTTTCAGGATCGCTTTTGCTTTCTCTGGCTCTTCGATCGTAAATGCCAGTCGCAAAGAGTGAAGGTTCAGTTTTTTTACCTGATCTTTTTCACCCGGAAGTCCGTAAGGAATGCTATTATAAATGATATTATAACAGTATTTTGCTTTTTCGGAGATGTTTTTTCCCCATGGATCACAACTGCATTTTACCGGAAATTCACTGTTATAGCGGTCTTTCAGATAAGCCGTCTCATATTTTCCTGTACATCCGAAAAGATTCTTCCTTACACACTGCGCGGAAAGCATCAGTGGGATATAACCATATAAAAGCAGCTCCGAAGAAGTATTATCTCTATGTTTCAGTTCACCCTCATTCAACTCAAGGGGGACTGTATTTCGAAGAACTCCCTCTTCCCGCCAGAAATCAACACTCTGATCATTCCAGGTATACATGGATGCATCCAGGATACATTTTTCGCCATATCCCATTTTTTTCAGTACGGCGTAAGATTCCAGGTTTCTTACCAGAAAGCCCTTCATACCCTGCTCCAACCATTTTTGAGCTGATCGAAGCCACTTTTCGGGGATTTCTCCGCGATGGATATGTGGAGTAGAAAGATATAATTCACTGCTTGCAGCAAGTTCCGGTGAAAAATATTTTTCCATAGTATCAAAAGGAAAATAAAAACCTGTAATCCCCGGTTCGTTCAAAAGTACTTCCGCAGTATCCGAACGTTCACAGGATACATACACAGGCAGGCTGTCTGTTACCCTTCTGTGGCAGGCAGCCTGATCCTTAGATTTCGTCGGCTGCTTCGTAACCTGTGCTCTCTTCTGACATCCGATCAGTGCTTCTCGCAGCTGACTCAGAGCATCTCTTCGTACTTCATTGAGAACTTTAACCGGAACAAAAATCCTTCCATTTATTTCAATGTTCAGATCCTCCCACTGAAAATCTGTATTTCCCAGTTTCTCCATCTGCTGACGGATCCTCTGTTCTTCCATTGGCTGATTTTTAGCAAACTGTACCTCACCGCCCATAGCAGTTACTGTCTGGCCCTTGCAGGTTATTTCCAGTATAACAGGACTTTCAGGAGAAAGTATTAAATTCCCATGAATTTTTTCTTTTATTTTTCTGATCTCCGGCTGGATATTACCGGATTTTTTTTCATTGGCAAAAGCCATCATTTCCGGCCCGCGATACATATCATAGTATCCTTTGCAGGATCCTCCCCGACTGAAAAGCTCAAGAAGATACTTCCGATCGTTTTCCTGAACGTGATATTCTTTTCCACTTAAATACATATCCAGATATTTTCGATATACTGCCGTGACGCCCGCTGTGTACGCCGGCTGTTTCATACGCCCTTCGATCTTCAGAGACATAACACCCGCCTCCAGGATATCCGGAAGAATATCCAGAGTGCAGATATCTTTCAGGCTTAATGCACAAAAATCCTTGTCTCCTTTATATTTTCTGTGATCCATGGTTACACTGTAAGGAAGCCTGCATGGCTGTGCACAGCGGCCACGGTTTCCGCTTCTTCCACCGAAAATACTGCTCATCAGACACTGGCCGGAATAGCTGTAACAGAGAGCTCCATGGATAAAAGTCTCTATTTCCAGAGGACTTGCCTTATGCATGGCAGATATCTCTTCCAGGGAAAGCTCTCTGGCCGGAACCACACGCGTTGCTCCCTTTTCCTCCAGAAACCGCATTCCCTCCGGTCCGGTTACTGTCATCTGTGTGCTTGCGTGAATATCCAGATCCGGAAAATTCCGGCGTATAAAAGAAAATACTCCCAGATCCTGTACGATCACCGCATCCAGCCCTGCCTCATAATACGGAAGCAGATATTCAAACAGCTGATCATCCAGTTCACGGTTCTTCAAAAGTGTATTCACAGTAAGATATAATTTACGGTTATGGATATGTGCGGTCTCAATGGCAGTGATCAGCTCTTCCTGGGTGAAGTTCTGCGCATAAGCTCTTGCTCCAAAAGCCGGTCCCCCTACATATACCGCATCAGCCCCGGCACCAATAGCTGCCTCAAAGCTTTCATAAGAACCTGCCGGCGAGAGCAGTTCTGTTATCATATTTTTCACAGTATTCCCTCATCTCCCATCTGTTAATCAATCCGATGACCATAAAACAAAAGAGGATTACCGAAGCAATCCCCCCTCCTTATTTAAGCAGTTCATCAAGTTCTTTCTCCAGCTCCTTCACCTTACCGTCCAGAAGATTCTTCTGTTCCTGAGCTTCCTGTTCTGCCTTCTTCGCCTCTTCAATCTGCATTTTCAAAGAGATCAGTTCATGTTTCAGATCATACATCTCCTGGTCTTTCTGCTGCAGATCCTGTTCAAAAATCTCCGCCTGTTTTTTTGCCTTAAAATAATCATCTGTAATATTCAGACTGAGCAGTGTATGCTTGGTCTCCATGGCCTGTCTGGAGTATCCCGGCATCTGACTCAGCTCACTGATCTTATTATTCATATAGGCTGCAACCTTCTGAAAATATTCCTCGGACTCATACCCGCCCAGAGTAATGATCTTTCCATCGATAACAACCTGTGCTGTATTCTTTACCGCCATTCGTAAAGCCTCCTGAATTTATCTGTTACTGGTAATTTCCTCAATAACATTCCTCTGCATTGCCGGTCTTACAACCCGCAATTTCTTTTATTATAACTGATTCCCGCAAAAATGTATAGAAGTTTTTCTATTATTTTGTCGATAAATCAGGACGAGGATATCCAAGATGGGTATATGCCAGCACGGAAGCCATTCTTCCACGTGGAGTTCTGTTAAGGAAACCTGTCTGCAAAAGATAGGGTTCATACACGTCTTCCAGTGTTCCGGAGTCTTCTCCGATTGATGCGGCAAGTGTTTCAAGCCCCACTGGTCCGCCCTGAAAATTCAGGATCAAGGTCTGGAGAATGCGGCGGTCTGTTTTATCAAGGCCATACTGATCTACTTCCAGAAGATCCAATGCGAAGCAGGCAACATCGTAGGTGATCACACCATTATACTTCACCTGGGCGAAATCACGTACTCTCTTCAGAAGACGGTTGGCCAGACGGGGGGTTCCTCTGGAACGCTTGGCGATCTCGGCAGCTCCATTGGGTTCGATTTCCACGCCAAGCACCTGAGCGGAACGTAGAATGATCGTCGTCAGTTCTTTTTTATCATAAAACTCCAGTCTCTGTGTTACGCCAAAACGATCACGAAGCGGCGCGGAAAGAAGACCTGCCCTCGTTGTTGCACCTACCAATGTAAACTTCGGAAGATCCAGACGAATGGAACGGGCGGATGCTCCCTTGCCGATCATGATATCGATAGCAAAATCTTCCATTGCCGGGTAAAGAACCTCTTCTACCTGTCGATTCAGTCTGTGTATCTCATCTACAAACAGCACATCTCCTTCCTGAAGGTTGTTCAGGATCGCAGCCATTTCGCCTGGCTTTTCAATCGCAGGACCTGATGTTACCTTCATATGTGTTCCCATCTCATTGGCAATGATCGCGGAAAGTGTAGTCTTTCCCAGCCCCGGAGGTCCATAAAACAGCACATGATCCAGTGAATCATGACGCTGCTTTGCTGCTTCGATATAAATTTTCAGGGTATCTTTTGTTTTCTGTTGACCAATATACTCATCCAGACTCTGAGGCCTTAAATTTCCCTCCAGGGAAAAATCCTCTTCTGTAACATCTGTTGTAATGATCCTGTTCTCCATTTGCTATGCTCCGTTCTATTTCATTTCAGTGCGAGCATGTTTGCTCTTACTCACGGCGGTGACATGCTCCCACCACTTAAATCTTACGATTTTGAAGTGGGGGCTTCCTGCTCGATTACCCTTTAGGGCAAAGCTAAAACAGGCTATCC
>NZ_RCXU01000020.1:0-85528 GCF_004167315.1 Blautia sp. aa_0143 | reverse complement strand
AAAAGCTGCCCACGGGTCAGCACTTGCCGGGGATTTTTACGAAACAGGTTCAGCATTTTGTACTCCATCGGGGATAGAGTCAGGGGCTTGCCGTTTAAGGAAGCCGTCTGCTCCGAGAAGTCCAGAAACAACCGCCCGTCGTCGTAAATGTCCTTGGCCGGTTTGTGGTGTTCCAGCATGGCGAACATGGCTTTGATTTTCCGCTGCAAGGCCCCAATCACAAAGGGCTTTGTGATGTAGTCCACCGCGCCCACCTCATAACCCCGTATCTGGTCGCTCTCCTGATCGTTGGCGGTCAGGAAAATCACGATGGTATCCGGGTGCTGGGGCTTTATCAGCTTGCACAGTTCAAAACCGTTCCCATCCGGCAGGTTGATGTCCAGCAGCACCAGATCAAATTCCCGCTGGCGGATGGCGTCGGCTGCGGTTCTGGCATTTAGGGCAGAAGTCACGCCGTAGCCGTCTGCGGTCAGGTTATAGGCCAACATCTTATTCAAAAAACTGTCGTCCTCGACAATTAAAATCTGCTTCATATCCTCACTTCCTTTGCTTTTTGCAGATAGTATAACAGGCAAATGTCCGCGAAATGTTACAACGGACAAAAAATTTTATTTTTTGCATTTCTCTGTTATAGCAGTTCAAAATAATAACTCTATTATAGGCAGTTATCAAAGGTTTATCAATGCGGCAACTATACCTCTGCCAAAGACTCTTAAAACTACTGGCAAGCAATGCAATCTTACGTAAGATTGCGTATTTAGCAGAAATCCCGTTCCCGGAATTCCTGCTAAATGCTTGTTGGTGACATATCCCCAAACCCCTGAGATCATTGCCGGTGGCAATGGCTGCGCGTTCCGTTGGAACGCTGAAAACGAAAAGCAGACAACCTTATTGACGAGATTTTTCTGTGCTACGCTGCGGTTGTGGTGGGGAAGAAATCTCTAATAGATATTCCACATTGGATCGAACATTATGAAGTTCTCTCATATCATTTTTGGCCTGCTTATAGGAAGAATAGGATTTCCGTTTTTGTTCCAGAAGATCGCTGTATTCCTCCCGGAGAGATTTGACAGAGGGGAGCTTTTGGATTCCCAACTCGTCAAAATGATTCTTTGCCGCCTTGTGCAGCAGAATTTCAGACTCATGTGCTGTTCGGTATTTTTTGCTATACCCAGCTTTGCGATATTCTACATAGACAGCTCGCGTTTTCACATAGTTTACAATCTGCTTTTGCAGCTCGGCATTGGCGTTCATTTTTGACTCCAGATCTTTGATCTGAACGGATAAGGTATTGAAATTAGTGGTAGCGGCGTTGGCTTTTTCCAGAAGATCCTCATAACCCATATCGCCATGTTCTTTTAAGTAGAGCACTGCCTGGGAAAGCTGTTTTAAGTTGAACACTTTTGCCCAACGCTCATAACCGGGACCTTTGCCGGAACGGATTGCAGCCTCTATATCTACCAGCAATCCAACTTTGGAAACCGGTTTTTTTGAAAAAGTATGGCGGGATTTTACTGTCCGTGTACCGGCAATTCGTTCTTTGATGGCCTGTTCTGTATAATCGCCTTTGAGCGTATCACATCGGGTATAATTTTCCTGTCCCGGAACTCGGAACCGAAGATGTTTTCTTTCACGATTAACTTCAATCCCGGCAGCCTCCAGCTTCTTTAGAAGTTCCCCAAAATCTTTTGGCTTTTCTTCTAATGCAGCATCAATAGCAATGCGTATCTGCTCCTGAAAGGAAGGCTGCTTTTTATTTCCCAGCCATGTGCCATAATGCTCCCGGCTGGGTTTCGGATTTTCTATAATCGAAAGACCATGTTCCAAACACAGCTTGTCATTCATTCGCCGGATCGCCCAGGTAGAGCCCCAGAAGTTGCGAAATTTTTTCTGACAGTCCAGTGTAGTAGAGTTGATAATGATGTGATTATGGACATGGTGCTTATCTACATGGGTACAGACGACAAAGGCATGGTTTCCTTTTGTGAGTTTTAGCGCCAGCTCCCTGCCGATCTGATTGGCTTCTTCCGGCGCAACTTCGCCGGGCTTAAACGCCTGACGAAGATGGTAGGCGATCACATCATCCGAACCCTGATTTCTGCCGGTCAGATTTGCATACTGTCGTTTGGACAGAAGGAATTCTGCATCAGCAAGCCGGGTATCACACTCATAGCCATAAATGAATTTTCCAAAATCGGTTTTCTGCGGATTTTCTACATAATCAATAATATCTGCAATCGCAGTAGAGATGTCCCGACCTTTTCCTACATGCAAAGGCATCAGTCTTGTGGTCGCTATTTTCGTCACCCCCTAACTTAGAATTTGATCCATATATAAAAAATTGTGGTAGCACTTTAGTTAACTCGGCCGAATTTGTTAGTTATTATTAAATTTATAACCATAGCCAATTACTGTTTTTATATACTCGTGTCCCTTGCAATATGGTTTTAACCTTTTTCGTATTTGAAAAATCGTGTTTTCTACTGCGTGCAAATGGTTATTTGTGGGTTCATGCCAAATCTGTTTATAAATCTGTTCTTTTGTGAATGTGGTTTGAGGAGATTGCAGTAACAAATAAAGGACTTCAAATTCGTTTGTTGATAAATAAACTTCCTGCTGTCCTAATATTACACAATGCCGGTTAACATCAATGTGTAAGGTGTGATTTGTTTGCTTTAATCCCCAAAATTCTTGTGCCATTGTCCGGTCATTCGCAATTTGTTCAAGCAGCAAGGATAATTCATTAAATTTTCTGACTTCCCTCAATTTCTTATATAGGTTGATAGTTATCGTACACCCATATATGTCCTTATCAAAATCAAAAATATGTGTTTCGATTGAAACAAAGCTATCATTATCAAGTGTAGGGCGCGTCCCAATATGGGTAACACCATAATATATCTTGTCACTTAAAAGAATATCTGCCACATACACCCCTGTCTTTGGCAAAAATGTATTTTTTGCTATTTCTATGTTTGCGGTAGGTGTCCCCACATGCTTTCCAATACCTCGGCCATGTATAACGATCCCTGTTAGTGTGCAAATAGGCTCATTTATTTTTTCTTTCATTTCAATCCTCATATAATCCCATTCATTGACAGGATAATCAAAACACAAGTTACTATAATAAAACTTGCCAGCATAAGCAGACCAGTATGCTTTTGTCTTGCTTCATTTTCCAAAGTAGCAACATATCCGCTTTTTCTCAAAGCGGTAACTATGGGCTTATACAGTAAAAATGTAATGGACGCATTTAACCCACCTTTCAATAAGTTAAATGGAAGAAAGGCAGGAAGTAACAATTCTACAACTGCTTCTCTTGGATACCCCATATAAAGCGGCGTTACCAAATAGTTCCACAACAGCATAACGATAACCGTTATTAGCCATCCCGATGCCAGACCAATCACTGCACCA
The DNA here is from genome assembly GCF_004167315.1 of Blautia sp. aa_0143. Classification (NCBI taxonomy): domain Bacteria; kingdom Bacillati; phylum Bacillota; class Clostridia; order Lachnospirales; family Lachnospiraceae; genus Blautia; species Blautia sp. aa_0143. Next base: position 82,111 of record NZ_RCXU01000020.1, on the reverse strand, counting down.
GATAAAGTGTGCTTTTTTTTGTAAATGACAGATGCCGTACACGCAAAAGATAGTGTTTGTACGATATTCATAATACAACCTAATATTCCGGTATCGCTTACTGTAATCATTTCAAGGGTTGCTACAATAACAGATACAATGCAGGAAGTCATCGGCCCCCAAATAAAGCCGCCCAAAGTTACAATAACATCGGATGGATCATACTTTAAGAATAGAATAATAGGAATCCTGCCAACAACCATAGTGACATAAGTGATCGCACATAGCATACCAATAACTGTGATTCTTTTTGTTTTACTGTTCATAATTGCTTTCCTCCGTGGCAAAAAATTAACACCCAAAAGAAAATGTCTTTCAGGTGTTAGCATTATAATTAGGCCACAGAAAAGAAAGTAATCCTCTCAAAATCTGCGGAAATCTAACCATATCTTCTTTCATCCAGACTATACTGTTGGTTTTGGAATTACACCAAATCGTGCGTTTTACGCTCGCGGACTTTACCGCCAATCGGGAATTTCACCCTGCCCCGAAGACACTTTTATTCAGTTGTTTTCCCTGCAATTATAACATCAACTATTTTTGGAAGCAATGAATTGAAGAAAGTTCGGAAATATTTCGGAAACTTGCATTTTATGAAATAGGACTTACCGCCAATTCAATTCGCCATGTTCTCTGGCATAAGAGGCAGAATGATAATATGTATCTCTCAATAAAATCCCTCCAATCAAAAAAGTTATAATTGCAGAAAAAGAGCGGGGCTGCCTATGCGCCCCGCCAAATCTGCTTAACCAAATATAAAATCCTTTAAGGCACTGTTTGCTCCGCCAATGATCCCTACCAGCCATGCAGCCGCCATAGGCAGACCGTATGGACTGATAAGAAAGGCGATCATAAGCCATGCAAGACCCGGCAAAAATCCTGCGACAAAGAACAGCACCAATGCTGCCAGAAAGATGATCCCGGAAAGAATCCCAAGTACCGCACCGGAAAGGACCACTAAAAATTTACATACCAGATAAAGAATCCCCGTAACCAGCATAAAGGGAAGTGCCAGTAATTTACCTATCAAACGCATACGCTTTGCCTCCTTTCAGAAGGGCATCTGCCCTTATAAAAATTTTACCGTGACGGCAAAAAGAAAGCAACGACTTTCCGGCTGTTTATGAAATGTTTGCAAATCCCCGGATCAGTTTATCCATGCCATCCCAAAGGCTGTCCAGACGGGTGCGGATGTCCTCTATATCTGCGGCATAAATACTGCCGGTCTCATTGGCCCGTCTGGTATATTGGTTTAAGTTATTGGAACAAATGCGGAGAAGCCGGATCATTTCCTGAATATCTCCCATATCAAGGTGAATGATGTAACCGTCTACGGCCATCTTTCTCAGATATGCCGACAGGTTGGTAATGCCAAGTTCCGCCATGCGTTCTTTTACCAGTTCAGCCTCCGGTTCGGACATGACAAATTCGACGCGGACGGATTTTTTGTTATGCCCGTCCTTCATCGTTCCAACCCTCTTTTATGAGATGAGACCTCCTGCGTCGAAACCGCCGTTTTTGCTTTTTTGAGTTTTTCCCGCAGGGTGGTCTTTTCCAGCTTATCAAGATATTCCTCCAGATTTCCGGCTGCCGCATGATAGCTGCGTTTGAAGCGTTCCCGTTTTAGGATCATCATAAGTTCCGGCTCATTTTCCGGCAGATAAGTCATTGTTTTAGGGGCTCCATGCTCTGGCATAAGCCGGTTCATAAGCTGTCTCCGTTCCTGATAGGGAATCGTGATAACATTTCCATCCTCAAATGCAACGGCTACATTTCCGATTGGACAGGTCAATTTTTTCATCCGTTCCACATGTTCTCTGTAATTTAGCGGATAGAGATCGCCAAATATTTTTCCGTCCCTGACTTCTTTCAAAGAAATGGCATAAGCCAAAACAGGATCATTTGTCTGTTCCTGGTAAAACCGCCACACTTTGTTTTCATGGCTGCCCTCCAGATAAACTTCCCGTTCACGCAGGGTATAGGTTCCGCAGGGGCGTGACATCCAAAGAAGCTGTTTATCCTCTGAACGGTCTGACACAGCCAGTTTTGAGATCAGTTCTTTATCCAGGTCAAAGTCCTCTTTATAATGTTGGGTATGAAGATCTACGATACGGGAAAGAGCACCCAGAAGCTCTACATCCTCAAATCTTACCCCAGCCATCAGCGTTCCCTTTCCGGCACAGGAGGGATTATTTGCCTTGCTTCATGCTCCGGTTTATCTGCTTTCAGACGGTCCATCAAAGACGGCTTTGCTTCCGGCACCAGCTCCCGGATTTCTTCATCTGTCTGTCCATCTGTTAAATCCGGACGCACAGGAGGTTCGTTGTTCAGCCTGCCATCCAGCATATTGTAGTTGCCGGTCTGGCCTTCCTCATAAAGCTCCGCATTGCGAAGATAACTTTCCGGCGCCTGAAACGGCTGTCCGGCAAACAGAATTTCTCTTTGGGTGGTAAACTGTGCAAGGACGCCATTTTGCAGTCTCGCAAATTCTTCATACTGGCGCAGGGTAAGCCCTCGTTCCAGCATTTCCGCCTGGGTATGCGCCCAGCCTTCTCCATAAAGAAAATAATACATGTCTGGCTGATCACAGACAAAGCACAGGGAGCCGTCCTGATTGTCATAGTAAGATGGCTGCATATCCTGATAATAGCAGCGTTCCTCACGCCCCAAATATACACAGTTGTCCGCACCCAGCATAGCGACCATGCCTGCGTAATTACTATGGACCGCAGAGCGGATTTCTACCAGCGGATCTGTTTGAGAAGGAATCTGTCTGCCCAGAATCTCATTTTGTTTTTCCGCTGCATCATTTCTTGGTGTCACTTCTTCATGGCTGCGTGCATCCAGCTCCGGTTGAGATGTTCCTTTCCGAACAGCACCGGGTTCCGGTCCTTTTTCTTTCACATAGTATCGGACATTTGCTGTCGTATGCTCGTTGGCTTCCTTTGCATAGTTTTCAGCATCGGCTTTGCTATCAAATTCCAACGGTTTTCCATTTTCCTTGCACCAGCTTTGTGCCGGTCCGAAAATAGAAGTGCTGCTTCGTACCGCCCATACACCATAGGTCAGTTTCTTTTCCATTCCGCATCCCTCCTTATCGTTCCTGCTGTTTGGAAGTTTGTTGCTTTTTTACCGGGTCTGCCGGTTTTGTTGCTTTTAGCTGCTGACGGAGAGAATTCTTATGCTCCGGTTCGGAATCTGTGATGTTGACATATTCGCCAATGATACAGAGCGCTTCTCCATAACTGCCGGAAGCAAATACCCGGTCAGACATTTCTTTTGCCTGTTCTTTCAGACCATGCTCCCGCAAAGTACGGGAAGCAATACCCAGCAGATTAAAAATGTTCCCATCTGCTCCGATCAGTGGACAATCCGGTTTATCTGCCAACGCTCCCGGTGTTTCTATAAATCCGCCTAAATAATTCGGCACAAAGTCCGACAGCCATGTGCCGCCATAGACTTCATGGGTCTGTAAACGCCACAGGGCAAGTTTTCCTATATCCAGTTTCACATCATCAAACGGGTAAAGCAAACAGGTCAGTTCGCCGTGCTGAAAAGCAGCCACATTCTCAAACTGACAGCCATCTTTCAATATGCCTGCATGTGTCAGCATTTCATTGATCCCGCCCACCCACTCTGTCAGATCCCCGCCACAGCCCTGTAAGATCAGTCCTTCCTTATCTGACATGCGGCGAAGGTCCTCTGCAGTAATCGTGTTGATATTCAAAAAATCGCCTCCTATCGTTTTTGTTAAAATATATGTTTTGTCCGCAACTTAACCTCATTTCAAAGCACCGGAGTATTCTTATACAGCTCCCTTAAAAACAGGTGCAAAAAACCCTTGAAAATCAAGGACTTTTAAGGCTAAGTTGCGGACATATCATGGTTGATTTTGCCGTTTCCTGCGTTTGCGTTCCCGCTCAGATTTCCGTCTTGCATAGATCCGGCAGGCATCAGAACAATATGCCTGGCTGGTCGTAGGAAGATATACTTTTCCGCACACAGGGCATATTTTCTGTCTCATGGAGGTGTCCTCGCCGGTAATAGCTGATTCCAATGCGGCATCCACCGGCAGCACCGCCTTTTCAAAGTACCTGCAATAAGCGCCAGTCCACCATTTATTCAGCATATAGCAAGAGCTGTCCAAAGGAAGGCAGATCTTATCCTGAGAGTCATAGTTGGCGCACAGCTCTGTAACCAGCTTTCGGATCGCAGCCCGTTCCGAGCGGTTCAATTCTCTCTCTGCCATAACGCCTACCTTTCCGGGGCTCTGCTTTGCCGGCCACTGGAAATTCCGGTTATATCAGTAACATTCCTGGACTGTGAAAGGGCATCGGCGATAGAGTTCCGCTTTTTCTGTTTCGGTTCATGGTAAATAAAAAGTTCGTTTTTTCCAGGCACATACAATAAGCCATTTTCTTCGCACCGGAAAACATCACATTCTTTGTCGGTTGAGATGGCATAAAACCCCTTGTAGTCATAGGGCACCTTTTGCCGCTCCTGATAGGTACACATCCCTAAGTTGGGGTCACTTTCCAGCCGTTTCGATATGGCGAAAAAGTCGCCTTCTTTTTTGTGAAATTTTCGTATGGGCGTGAAGTGATAACCGCCATATTCAAAGGTTTTTCGATCACTCATTTACGCCTGCCTTTCTTTACGGGAAATTCCAGCTTGAAATTCACATATTTACCGCCGGTATCATCCAGGATCACTTCCGCATCATAGGTCTTTCCTGTTTTTTCACTGTAAAGCCCGGACATAGAAATACGGCCCTCTTTCAAAAGAGCCGCTGCCACAGACTTTGTGATGGACTTTTTCTTGCTGGAAAAGAAACGGTTATCTTTCCAAAGAGCGAAAGAACATTCCCTGTTGTCGCAGAAAAAACCTTTCTTTCCTTCATATACCGGGGCTCCGCAGCGGGGACATACCCCCACGGCTTCATGCACAGTTCCTTTGGAAGAAGGGAACAGATCCGCAAAACGTTCCTCCGGGGCAGTATGTTCTTTTACCAGCGTCCGGCTCATATCTGCAATCTGATCCATAAAAGATGTTGCCGACAGTTCGCCATGTTCCACTTGTTTCAGCATGGATTCCCATTCTGCAGTTAAGATGGGAGATTTGATATTGTCCGGCAGGACTGCAATCAGGTTCCTTCCTTTTTCCGTCGGAATGAGCTGCTTTTTCTTTCTCTGTACAAATCCGGCAGAAACCAGCTTTTCCAGTGTTGCCGCACGGGTAGCCGGAGTACCCAATCCTTTACGCTCGGCATCGTCCGGCATATCTTCCGCACCGGCATTTTCCATAGCGGACAGCAGCGTGTCCTCCGTATAGTGTTTTGGCGGTGAAGTTTTCCCTTCACGGAGACTTGCTGACACAGTTTCAAAAGTCTGTCCTTCCTTCAGCACAGGGAGAGCGGCATCTTCGTTTTCTCTATGTTCCGTTTCACTTTGCCTGATACTCATACGGTGAATCCGTTCCACCTCTTTCCAGCCGGACTGTAAGATGGTCTTTCCTTTTGCCGTAAAAGTATGTCTCTGACAGTCCAGCATAGCGGTGACCGTTTCAAACCGGTGTGCCTGCGTTGTGGCACAAAGCAGCCTGACGGCAAGCAGGGTAAGCACATCCCGCTCCCCGGAAGGAAGCTCGGTCAAGTCTGTTCGTGCAATTTCAACAGTTGGGATGATAGCATGGTGGTCGGTCACTTTGCTGTCGTCTGTTACCCGGTCAATGTCCGGCTCTCCGGCGCAGCCTTTTCCAAAGGGCATATTGTCACGCAGCCATAGGATCAGGGAAGCGGCGGTTGCCTGCATGTCCTTCGTCAAATACTGGCTGTCCGTTCTCGGATAGGTTGCCAGCTTCTTTTCATAGAGAGATTGCACATAATCAAGAGTCTGTTGAGCCGTATAGCCATAAATACGGTTACATTCCCTTTGCAGAGTTGTAAGGTCATAAAGGCGGGGAGGCTGTATGGTTTTTACCTGCTTTTCCACAGAACGCACAAAAGCGGAGTTGTGGTCACAATCCATACGGATTTTTTCAGCCTCGGATCGTTCCGTCATTTTTTCGCCGGAAGCAGTAAAACCTCCGCAGGTGATTTCCGGCACATAAAAAGGCTTGCTGATGAAGGATTCAATATCCGACTCACGCTGTACCAAAAGTGCCAGCGTCGGTGACATAACACGGCCGACATTTAGTGTGACACCATACAGGACTGAAAAAAGCCGGGTGGCATTGATCCCGATCAGCCAGTCGGCTCCTGCCCGGCATACTGCCGCATCATAGAGCTTATCGTAATCACTGCCGGGACGGAGACGGTCAAAGCCCTCCCGGATCGCCGCATCCTCCATACTGGAAATCCAAAGGCGTTCCATAGGCTTATTACATCCGGCATATTCATAGACCAGACGGAAGATCAGTTCTCCTTCACGCCCGGCGTCCGTAGCGCATACCACGGAATCAACACGTTTGTCCTTCATCAGCCGGCACAAAAGGGCAAGCTGCGTTTTCTTATCCTTTGGAACTTCATATTTCCAGTTTTCCGGTAGGATTGGAAGATCCTCATACCGCCATTTGGCGTACTGTTCTTTGTAAGCCTCCGGCTGTGCCAGTTCCAAAAGATGTCCCACGCACCAGCTCACCAGATAGCCGGAACCTTCGAGATAACCGTCTTTTCTTTCCGTTGCGCCCAATACTGCTGCCAGTGACATAGCAACAGAGGGTTTTTCTGCAATCACAAGTTTCATATTTTTGTAACCTCCATTTCTTATAGACTTACTTCACTGCGGTGCGGCTGCTTTGGTGCTGTGTGATCCGCCTGCTGAAGCTGTGCTTTTTTATCCGAGAGCCGTCCTAAAACGCTTTTTTCCTGTCCACGCTGCAGCAGCTTTGTCTCACGGTCATAATACTGGACTTTATCAGAAAGGCGGTCCTCCGGGGCTACCTGGGTAGCATTGACCTCCCGTACCATAGCTTCCAATTCGGAAAGCTGCATGGAACCATTATCCGGCAAAATCAGCAGCTCATGGATCGATGACGGAAGGACATAATAATTGGTTCCGAGCAATTCAGCGACTTTTTCCAAGACACCTTCCTGTGCTGATACGGACGCACCATTTAATTTATCCTGGTTAGTCAGGATATAAATGGGTACAAATCCTATATCCAGCGGTTCTTCCCGGTTAAAGAGATTTTCAGGTTTTACAGAGAAGATACTTTCTGCCATGACTTCCTCCATGTCATAAAGGCAGACAGGACTTCTGGCATGTGCAGCCTGCATGGCATCTTTATGAAGCTGTTCTTTTGTGATACCCCACATCTGCATCATGCTTTCGGTAACAGCAACCGAAGCAGTTCCTTCCTCATCTGCCGCAACCTGAATCCTGTAATAAGCCGCCAGCTCCCCGCAGGAAGTATAAGGCTTTCCTTTCAGATATTCCTGATTTGTTTCTGGATCGCACATCTGTACCGCCAGCATAGGACGGACCGCTTCATAGTTTTCCAGCATAGAGATGTTCAGCGGAACCCGGCTGTAATTTTCCAACTGGATCTGTGCGATCTGTTTCATGGCAGTATCTAAAGGCATCCCACGTTCCACCTGTTCGGCAAGCGCTTCCAAATAGATAGTTGGTGCAGCCTGTTCTCCGGGAAGAAGAATCGTCAGCCCGGTCAGCATCCGGTCATTGCTTTTTGTTACTTCATTGATGGAAATTACGGCGTTCTGGTATTCCGTAGGCAGGTATTCCTTGATATGGCTTTTTACATAGTCTATAAAATTCTGATTCAATCGTTGTCCTCCTTTTTGTCCGTTAAATTTGCGTTGTGTTTGGTTTCTGAATGTTCCATGTTCTCTTTTCCGACCAGCATAAGGCACATCAGCATAACGCCGGAAGCCATTCCTCCGGCAAAGGTAAGGAAATGTAAGATCAGGTTCCACATAAGCACTCCTCCTAAAAATGGGCAAAGAAAAACGCCCACTTCAAAGTGAGCGCATCAACAGGCAGCTATTTTGTTTTTGGTTTCAAGTGATCCGGCAGGACGATCTCTCCAACCGGGATTTCCCGCAGTTCCTTTTTCATCCGGTGGGTGAAGCGGATTGTCTTTGCCGTACCGCCGGTTTCCCGTCCGTCATATATAGCGATCACTCGGTCGGAGTGCTCTACCATATAGCGGTTTCTGTGGGAGTAGACGCTTGGGAGATATTTTTCCTGTATGACAACAACATCCGCACAAGCCTCCAGCAGTTCACGGGTTCTTGTTTTCTTATTCAGGCTGTCCAGACGTTTGCGGTAAGGGATCACTGCGATCAGCTCCAGCGCCGGATTGGTCTGCTTTCTTTCCAACACCAGCTCTGCAAAATACTGGTCTGCGCCATCTGCAAAGCCACTCATAAAACAAGTGAATCCATCCGTAACGGCTGCATCGATCTCATGTTCCAAAGCGGCTTTTACTTTGTTGATCTCATTCTGCGGTAAATCCCTGTGTCCGGTAACACAGCAAGTCTTTCCTTTCATCGGTCATCCCTCCATCTGATAGGTAAAATTCTTCACTTTTCATATAGTAATAGATTTTATTTAGCAAGTCAACGATAATACCCTTTTTCCCTTTGCGGATAATAAAGGGGTGTAAGGTACAATCTATTACAGAATGGGAGGTGAAGGCGATGTATGAAGATTTTGTCCCGGAACGATTAGCGAAGCTGCGGACACAAAAAGGAGTTTCCGCACGCGATATGTCTTTATCGTTAGGTCAGGCAAACAACTACATCAATAATATTGAGAATAAAAAGTCACTTCCCGCTATGCAGTCTTTTTTCTACATCTGCGAATATCTGGGTGTGACACCGCAGGAATTCTTTGACGAAGGAAATACTTATCCGGAAACCTTGAAGGAATTCATTGCAGAGGCAAGACAGCTTGATCCTCAATCCATGCAGTATATCCTCGGTATTATGAAAGAACTCAATAGCAGAAAGTAAGCGGTCATGGTAACGGCCGCTTTTTTCGTGACCTTCTTTATTATAGTTTATAATGTTCTCGAAATGTCCGCTCCCTATACCGATAAGTATTCAAAAACTGTTCTCCAAACAGCCTTTTTCTATTCGCCGGTACTGCCAAAGCTTCCGGTTCCTCGCTCTGTTCCCAGATCTGTTACAAAATCCGCAATGACGATCGGCGTGATCACAAGCTGCCCGATACGGGCTCCCTTAAAAAGAGACTGCGGCTGATTGCTTACATTGCTGATGATCGCATGGATCTCTCCACGGTAACCGGAATCCACAGGCGGCAGTTCACAGACCAGACCTTTTACCGCCATGCTGGTACGGGGAAAGATATATCCCGCATATCCATCCGGTATTTCCAGTCCAAAACCAAGAGGAATTTTGGCGACTTCTCCGGGTTGTAAGGTACAGTCATAGGGTAGATAAACATCCGCTCCGGCATCATTGCCATGCGGACGGTAAGGACGCTGGTGCTCCGGTACGCCAAAGTCGATCAGTTTTATTTTCATCGGCAGCCTCCTTCCCAAAGAGCAGGATAGTCTTTTGCTAAAATATCCTCCGGCGTCATATCTGCTTGCAGTTTTCGTCCGCAGGTCATTTTACCTTCCAGACATCGATCCATCTGACAAAAAGGCCCGGTCAGTGACGGGGCAAACAAAGCAGGGCTTAGTTCATAAAGTTCTTTCCAGACCTTTAGCAGCACGATCCTTGTTTCATCTGTATTTCTCCGGCATACCCGCTGGCTGATGATATGTTTCCATTGATAAGGGGTAGCGCTGATGAGCAGTACATTCCGCAATCCCTGGGGCGTGGCATATCCAGCCGCATCGTGCCCGCTTCCGGCAGTGCACAGGGCTTCATAACATTTCATGCTTTCATTACAGCTTTTTAAGTACAATTCCCGTACCACTGCCGGAGCCGTCATAATAGAATACGGGACAGCGAAATCCGCCTGTCCCGTATAGTTGCTGTACTGCAGCGATGCACTCATAAATTTTACTTCGTTCTGGTGGCGGGTGATCTGCGCCAGAAAACGCCTGCTGGCGCCGACAATGGCTACCGTAATCACCGCAAATTTCTGGATGGTAGGATGGGGAAGCGCCCCCATAGCTGCTACTGTCTGAACACTGAATGATTTTTCGTAGAGCTCCATCAGGTCATCCATTGAGGCAATCTTATGTCCCTGCTGGGTAAGCCTTGCCGCAAAGACCATGTTTTTTTCTGCTTCCGCCACCGCCTGGCAGTTCAAAATTTTTACTTCGATTCGTTTAATTGGTATGTCCCTCCTTTACAATCGCTTTCAGTAAGAACAGATAGTTAAGACTGTCTGTGATCTTTTCATTCCATGTGTCCATCGGGTAAACCGCTTCCTCGTCAAAGCACATATCGTACAGAGAAACAATATGCTTTGCCAGCATACCGGCAAGGGCACGCTGGGGCGTTGTATGCTGTAAAGCTGCCGCTGCCTTAAATGCACCCAGCCGGTCCGGGTCATCCCCGGTGTATTCTTTGGTTTTTCGTTTCAAGGTATCAGCACAGAGCCGTACCTGTTCGTCAAAAACGGCATTGACTTCATTTTGCGTAATATGGCATCCCTCCTAACTGAAACCAGCCGACTGGATTTCTCCAATCGGCTGTCTGGCTTAATCATTTATTCTGCAATGGTATAATGGGTGTTTCGTGCTTTTCCTTTCTGTTCTAACAAGTTAGTTTTTACCATTTTTCGGATCACTCTGGCGGCAGTAGAAGCGCTTACTTCAAGCAATCCTATCACATCATTTCTTGTAATTGCACCATGTTTTCTGGCATATTCCAATATTTTTTCTTCTTCGTCACTTAGTTTCTTTTCAGTATGAACCGTAACCGGTGTGCCGGATTTCGTTTTTACAGTTGCATTTTCTGTTTCGTATTTTGCGTTGATATTAGGCAATATGATCTTAAAGGCATTTTTCGTGGTTTCAATCACAGGCTTTACCTGCATACTTTCGTATGCCTTCATAATTTTGCCCATTCCGGTTCCATACGCCTCAATTAAGTGCAATCGGTAAAATACATTCGCAAGGTCCTGATTTCTGCACACAGAAATGCCAACCATAACATCCTCCAGGTCTATGCCTGGCATCAGCCCTCCGATAGATACAAACTCAATCCGATCCTCATAAATACTGATAAAAGCGCTGGCACTAAAAGAATAGTCACGGTGAACCAGCAGATTAAGCAATGCTTCTCTGACAGCGACTTCCGGGTAATCCCTGACATCAACCCGGTATAGTTTTTCTATGGTTGCACGGGTCTGATTGCGGAAGTCAATAAAATCATATACTTCGTTCATCTGCTGCATCAGCGATCCGGTAAACTCCCGACGATCCTTGAAAATGGTCTGGTCCGTTCCCTGAAAGACCGCAACTTTAATGGTATGGACGCATTGGTCTGACAGAAGCAGCGCCAGGTTACTGTATAGCCCATCCTGATCGATCAATTTCAAAGTACGCATCTGCTGTGCTCCAAAGTCAGTTTTCCGAAGTTCAAATTCTTTTTTTGTTGCCTCAAATGTAAGGTCCTGGTTTAAGCAGCGCATCGCTTCAAAACGATCTCCGTCTGTTTCCTTTATCATGCGCCGGATTGCCGTATCAGTTGCCGGAACAGAAGAATATCCCTGCCGAACATACACACCTTCCGGCCGCATTCCTTTTTTGGCAAGGTAATAGGGGCGATCCGTTCCACGCTGAATATCTACAACAACAACATTTTTCCCATTTTCCACGATGGTTTCATAATGCAGGAACATGGTTATATCCGGTTTTATCGCATCCCTTACCATATTGCTGATTTGAAGGGAAACACTATCCGCATTATCCAATCCGATAACCGTGCCATCGTCCCTGACCCCTATATACAGTTTTCCGCCATCACAGTTTGCAAAAGCAATGATTTCTTTTTTTATGTCGTCTACCACAACTTCTTTCAGTTCTACGGTTTCGCTTTCCCGAAAAAGCATAGTGCCATCTCCTTTATTTCAAATTTGTAAGTCTATCATATCAAATCGTGTCAATCATGTCAATAAAGCTGACACGATTATGATTCGATTATGACACGATATTCTCATTGTACCCGCAAACTCAAGAAATAATTACGTGATAGTTCCTACAAGTTCATAAATTTTGAAAGGATTGTGTTAGAAACTTTTGTTTTTCTAACCAAAGCATGATACGATTGACCCGATAAATGACACGATGAAATAATCCAGAGATAGCTTTTGTCCCGAATATTGTGTATTATTCGGGACATTTTAAGCACTCGGCAGGTAGATCCAGTCGTGCATCAGGCACACGCTGGGTTCGTCCTCCCTGGGAACCAGACGGTAGGTACATTCCCCATAGACCGTGCGTTTGTCCTCGATCTCCATGCCATAGGCTTTATAAAAGCGGTATTCCAGATTGGAGATGATACAGCGCAGGGTTTGCAGAGCCTCCCTCTGTGCTGATACGATCAGGTCACGGTCAATGCTGCGCTTCAAAAACAGCAGCGATTTGTAAAGCTGTACCTCTGTGCGGTAAGGGCGGCAGTCTTTCGTTTCCAGCCATCCGCAAAAAGCGACCGGTCCGCTCTGGATCACACTGCGGTCCGGGTGATAATACTCGTAGCAGTCCAGGTTTGCCGTATTCAGAAGATAGAGCATTTCCCGGACTTCATTTTCCGGCATGTCGTAAAATCGCAAAAGCGAGCGGTAAAGATGGACATAGCCAGGAATGGAAATCATGGTATTTACCATAAAATAAAATCCTCCTTGTAAACAGCAGGTGCGGGAGCTTTTGCCCCCGCACCGTCTAAAATCTATATTTCGTTATCTACTTTCACGAGTTTTCCCATGACAAGGAAGCGTCCTGTGCCGCCCGGCGTACAGGTAGAAAGGGTCAGTACCTTATCGCTGCAGGTCACAGTCACATCACTTTCCACCGCGGAACGTTCCTTCATAGCCGTAAGCCAGGTAGTATAAGCACCGTCATCCTTCCAGGAAAGCTGCCAGGGAGAAGTTTCATTGCCGGATTCTTCCGGCTTTGCTGCAAACGCCGCAAAGATCTCCATGACATAACCACCCTTCGGAGTAACGAGATACATCTGCCTGTGGGTATCAAAGTAACTTTGTTCATCGTACCGGTTCAGCAGGGCAAACATGGAACCATCCCGCATATTATGGCCGTAGACGATCGTATTGCGGTCTGAAAAATCTGCCCGGTTTTCATAATCGGCAAACAGGCAGCCAACCTTGTTATAGGTTCCGTCATAAAGATGGTTCAGGTAATACTCGTTGTTGTCAGTCTGCGTCACCGGATAATTGAGCACCGTATCAGGAAGGGAAAGCCATCCGATGATGTCCGGTCCATTTTCACGGAGCGCTTCAAAGTCTACCGAAGGCAGGACAATATCGGCATCGTCCTGTTTTGTTTCTGTCGGATCGGTTGCCTGCTCCGGGGAGTCTGTCTGCTCCGGTACTTCCACATATCCGGCAAGATCCCGATAGGCGTCTTTACTCTCGGCATACTGGTTCAGGTCACGGAACACCAAAAATCCGCTGCCAAGAGCCACCAGAGCGCAGAGTGAAAGGACAGAAGCCCCGACAGCCGTTCTTTTTGGGGAAGTCCTGCTGTCTTTTCCCTTTTTGAAATAATACACAGCAAATACGCTGCCGCCGATCAGTGCGGCTGCCAACAGTCCGCCATATAGGAAAATATACGGATCATCCCCGGTCTGCGGTACCGGCTTTTGAGGGGTGGAAGGATTGGACGGAACAGAAGGTTTTTCCGGCTTCTCCGGCTTTTCCGGTTTTTCATTAAAGAACTGGACCGTAGATGTCTGGTCAGCTTTGATCTCCACCGTAGCGGCATCAGGAATGATGTAATCCTTGCTTGCCCGGTTTGCAACTTCTGTTACGGTATAAATACCGACACGAAGGCCCTTGACTTCAATTACACCGGATTTTGGAGTGGTGAATGTCTCGCAGTAGGAGCCGTCCGCACTCTTGACCTCGATGGCAAAACCATCTTTGCGCCCGTCGCTGGAATCCTTTGTGATCTTTAAGTTGCCGCGGTAAGCCTCATTGGTAAATCCGTGCCCGGCTTCTCCATTTTCCACAACTGCGACCTGTCCATCTTCTGTGATGGAAAAATAGTAAGCGTTTGGGTCAGGCTGATAGCCCTCCGGCGCTTTGCTTTCTTTGATAAAGTAGCCGCCAGCCAGAAGGTTTTCCGCCGTATGATAGCCTGCATCGGTTTCTTTCAGCGTACCGATCTTTTGATCGTCAGGATCATATTCCTGGTTGGCGTTGGAATCCGCATACAGGTCGAACACCGCACCAGGCAGGAAACGTAGGAAAGAATTCTTGTCTTTCTTATCCTCCTTTTCCACAGGGGACGGTTCTTCCACAGCTTCGGTTTTCGTTACCTGCACGCTGCCGCGGATCAGGGTGTTTTCCACACGGATCTCGATATGCTGTCCGTCTGCACCGATATATACATGGTGCTGCTGCGGGCTTACTGTATAAAGGTCAGGGGCAGAGATCTCCTTGACGATCCAGTGTCCGTAAGGAATATTCTCAAAGGAAAAACTGCCGTCTTTTCCGGTAATAGCAGTAAGCAGTGCATTTTCTTCGGTAAATTCTTCTGTATCAGGTCTAAACAGTCCCATGAGCGCACCGGCCAGAGTGACATCTTCGCCGCCTTCCGGGTTTTCCCCAACTTTTACACCGTCTACACGCCCGCGGAGAAGTTCATTGGAAACAGCCTCGCCTTCATTGACAAGGATCTGTACCAGTGCAGTTTCCTGTCCGGCATATTCAAAGACGACTGGATATTTCTGATCCGAAAGGATATAGGCGCCGTTGGTCGTGCGTTCCTTGACATAATAGCTGCCAAACGGCAGATCGGAAGCGAAGGAAGCACTGTAACCGCCGGATTCATCAGACGAAACAGAGACCACTTCCAGAAGTCCATCTGCCGGGATCACGCTGCCATCTGCCGCCGTCAGGTCTGCGGAAGCATAAAGTCCAAAGGAAATATCCTTATATTCCTCGTTCATGCCAAGACCGAACAGGTCATCGGTCTCCATTGCCTTGAAAAGTGTGACATCCACTTTCTGTCGTTCGTCATAAAGGCCTGTCGCTGCCTGTGTGACCTCCACGGTCTCACCCGCATAGGTCAGTTCCACATATTCCGGTTGAGGATTCAGCACACAACCGGAAGGAGCCTGACGTTCCTCCAGACGGTAACGGCCAAGATAAAGAAGCCCGCTTTTCGCTGCGCCGTCCTCGCCAGTCGTAAGGGTTTCCACAACCGTATCTTTTGCTGCCCGCAAGGTACCATCACCGGTATAAATATCTTCATCTGCGATCACGTCATAGACCGCTCCCGGAAGTCCGGCAACCTCATACACCGGTTGGTACAGTCCGTCGTTTTCCTGGACAGAAGCAAATACTTCTCCGGTCTTTGTGATGGTAAGCTGGCCTTTCTGCGGCATATTGTACTGAGTGACTGTCACAACCGCCTCGCTGCCGTCAATGGTAAACGGTACCGGCTGATCGGAAAGCACATAGCCATAAGGGGCAGCCACCTCATAAAGTTCATAATCCCCGGAGGCCAAAGGCTCCGGCAGCATCAGCCAGCCCTCGTCAGAAACATAGAAGGTATCCAGTGTTTCCGGGTTCGGATAGTAGACTGTCTGGGTGATAAATTCCCCGGTGGAAAGATCCTTGATCTGAAAACCGGTTCCGGTCACAGGGATAATCTTTCCGGTCTCTGCGTCACATTTTTCGACTTTCAGACGGGCTGTGATGGTGCGGTTGTTCAGGATATAGCTGTAAGTCTTTCCGTCAGAGGAAATGAATACCGTAAAGTCCGGGACAAAGGCTTTGCCTTCCTCGCCTGCGATCTGATGGACCGTATAATGCCCATAAGGAAGCGGTTTACTGGAAGCAAAACCATCCGCATCCGTGGTAAGAAGGTCACGTTCACTTTCCTTTGCCGCGTCATAGCTTCCGGCTGCCTTTAAGTAAACTTCAAAGACTGCGCCTGCTTCCGGGCGTTCGATGATACCGGCATTGGGATCGTCGGTATTTTCGCCCTCAGGCACATCCGGGTCCAGGTCATCGGTGTGCTTAACAAGCTGGATATTTCCGTAAATAACCGTTTCCGTCACCTGATTTTCTGTGGTATTGAGTTCCACTTCATACAGGGAAGGGGATGCACCCACTTCATAAATAGTTTCATTCAGAAGATACCCGGTGCTCGGTTCGATCTCCCGGATCGTCCAGCCATCCCCGCACACATAATAGCGAGTCATAAAGCTGCCATCCGGTCCGGTAGTATAAGTGTCAATCAGTTCGCCATCACGGAAGATCCCATAGGTCGCTCCTGCAAGAGTGGCATCCCCCTGGGCATTTCCGGTGTCAGCATCACTCTTTACCACATGGACACGGAACTTCTTCAGGATATTGCTGAAATGTACCGAAGAAGTCTGCCCGCTTTCAATGGTCACGTACTGTGCGGAAGGGGTCACATAGCGGTCCACCGGAAGTTCTTTTACCAGATAGGTTCCCGGCAGGAGCTTCTTTTCAATCTGGCCGTTTTCTCCAGTCGTAACTTCCTCATTGACTTCATTTCCCAAAATGTCCGTACCGGAGATATGGAAGGCGATACCGGAAACAATGCCGTCCTCACTGGTCTTGACAAGTTTTGCAGTACCGTAAGTTTCCGTTTTGATCTTTACAAAGAAGGAAACCGGATCGCTGGCGCCGGTCATCATGGTCTGGTAGCCGGGTCTGCCCCAGATCAGCATGTCGTTTGCCACCGGGATATTCTTTCGGAATTCAAACAGCACCGGGTCCATCATCATCTGCCTGCTGGTAAAGGTGTATTCATTTCCGTTTCTTGTCACAGAAACGCCGCTGCCTTTCAAAGCCTCCAGATCGATCTTCAAGTTATTGGTATCTGTGACCGTCAGGGTATAGACTTTTTTTTCAACATCCCATTTCAGTTCCAGTTCCGGTGCTTCGCTTTTCTTAGAAGAAGTAAAGGAAGGGACTGTGGAATGGGAAGCTACCTGTGCCAGAATCCAGTCATAGGCTTTTTCTGCCGGTCGTCCGGCGATCACGCTGAAATACTGATCGGCGTCTGCGTGGCCGTTTCCGTGGCGGCTGTACGGATCGCTTCTAAGCTGCTGCTGGTATTCCCAGAGGATGATCTGGGTCGCCATCTTATAGTCATCCTCGTTGATCCCGGAAACAGGGAGCGCCGCACCGGGTTTCCAGCCATAAATCGCAGTCAGGGTGATCCCCCTCCTTGCCTCGGCAGGAAGCAGGTTCAGGTATTGGCTGTTGGTCCCGCTTTCCGAAACATAGGTGTTTTCCGAAGTATGGTAAGGAATCCCGCTCTCCACACAGTAAACCTGATGGCTGATTCCGTCAGAATCCGTCAGCATATAATGCCGGTAAGCATTGCCCCCGGAACTGGTGTGTACGTCGATGGTTCCGTCTGCATGGTAGGCAAGATAGGTGTAAGGCGCCGGGGCGCGGTAGTGGTTCCCATCAGAGCCCACATACTGGTCCCCTAGCCAGGAGCTTGCCGTCTGTCCGACAGACATGGCAAAAGCCTGAGCCGGAAGAAGCCCCAAAATGCTTGCCATACAAAGCAAAAACGCCAACAGCTTGCGAAAGCCGCGGCGCCTGGTTATGATATGTTCCATGAAAAAATCCTCACTTTCATAAAATCTAAAAGGACAGCCTTATTTGCTGTCCTTGTCGTCAAAATCATCCTCGGAAAGATATTCCGGTTCCCCGTATGCCTCATCCGGGTCAAAGCCTTCGCCATAACCGTCATCCTCAAATTCCGCATCGTCCTCGGCCTGCTGTTTCGGACGCACGATTTTTACATAGTAACCGATCCCACCGACCGCAAGTAAGGCAGCAAGGATAAACAGGATCGTGCCGACGCTGCCGGTTTCTTTCTTCGGCTTTTCCGGTTCTGCCGGTTTTTCAGTTTCCGCCGGCTTTTCTTTTCCTTTGCAGCCATTTAAGTCATTTTTGCAGACCGGACAGCCGGTATTAACCTTTCCTGCCTCACATTTTTCTGTGCAGTTACAGCTTTCTTCCTGAGGGATCATGCTCATGCTGCCATTGTTCTTTTCTGCAAGCGCCATCAGGTCGGACTCTGTGACGCCGTTTAAGAAGTAGACATTGTTATCTTCCCGTTTCCCGTCGATCACCAGATAAAAAACATTGCCCGCGTCCGTAGTGATGGTGTAAAACTGTTTTTCCCCATCCGTACCGCTGATGTTGTCCTGTACCGTTCCGGTGCCTTCCGGGGTAAATGCACCTTCAGGGATCGCAGAAGTATTTTCCTGCTGTCCGGTACTATTATCTGAACCAGAGGAATTTCCGCCGCCGGAAGGAGTTGTAGCGTTTGAGCCGGAAGGTTTTTCTTCCTTAGGCGGTTTTGTCTGTGTACCGGACGGACTCTGGGGTGCTGCCGCAGCAGGTTTCTTTTCAGGAGCCGGTTCTTTGTAATACGGATTATCCATCTTTACCGCATCAGAACGGTTTCCTGCATAATCTTTTGCGTATATGCTTACCTGTTTTTCTGTTCCGGCATAATCTTTCAGTGCGACCGACGCTTTCCCGTCGGTGAGGGAATTGATACGGTTTTCATCAACAAAGACTGCCTCCACACCAGAGAGATCGTCACTGCTTTCTATTTTCAGGGTATCGCCCTCCAGGGAAGCAGTCAGTGTTGGCGGTGTGGTGTCTTTGGAACCGCCGGCATGAGCCGTTACAGGTAATGCGCTGACACTTACAAGAAGCGTAAGCGCCAGCATCAGGGAAAGTTTTTTAAGCCTCATGCACATCCTCCTTCTCCTGCGGTAAAACAGTTTCCGAAGGGGCCGCCTGCTGTGATTTCAAAAAATCCGCAAGCTGCTGGGGCGTCAGTTTGAAACTGCGCGCCACCGCCACATAATCGGTATTTTCCAACTCCGTTTTCTGTTCCTCCAGCTTATGGAGCTTTGCCTGCATTTCCGCAATCTTTGTTTTGGTCTTTTCAATTTCCTTTTCCAGTTTTTCAATTTTAGGATTCAATTTATTACCTCCAATCTGTTAAGGCAGACGCCCAAATGTATAAAAATGCTGCTGCCAGTAGCTTGTATTGATGTTGGCATAAGAGATCGGGTCTCCGCAGTGGATCATCATTCCATTTCCTACATAGATCCCTACATGGCTTGCGCCGCTGGTATTGTAGGTCCCCTGGAAGAAGATCAGGTCGCCCGGTTTTGCATCTGCGCTTGATACCGGCGTACATACACCTAAAAGACCGTCCGCAGTCAGCCTTCCAAAATTCCAGCCGACGCCGCAGTTGTTGATCACCCAGGACACATAGCCGGAACAGTCAAAGGAAGTGGAAGGGCTTGCGCCTCCCCATACATACGGATAGCCAAGATATTTTTCCGCCTCGGCCATCATTGCGGCAAACTGTTCATCCGCAAGGGCTTCCGGTGGAATGTCATAATCGAAGTAGTTTCCTGTGCCGTCTGAACCAACTTCCGGCAGGTGCCGTTCGATGGTATCGCCGGTATCGGCAAAATACAGGGGATTCAAATACTGGCCGTCAACCAGGACCTCTAAGTGCAGGTGGGGACCGGTGGAATTTCCGGTATTCCCGACCTTTGCGATCACATCCCCGGCTTTGACCTCCTGCCCGGCAGAAACAAGGAGCTGGGAACAGTGCCCGTATTTGGTCGTCAGGGTATGTCCTTCGTATGCCTCGCCTTCAATAGCAACACATAGGCCATAACCGCCGGCATTTCCCGCAAGGGTGACTGTTCCGTCATGCCCGGCAAGGATCTCTGTACCCTCCGGCATCCCGATGTCCACACCGGTGTGATAGTTCTTTTTCCCACTGATGGGATGTACCCGGTAGCCGTAGTAGCTAGTCACATAAGGGAGCCAGTTGGTGCCAAAGACATTTTTGACATACTGGCGGTTTCCTTTTGTCTGCAGCAGGATCTCGCAGATCTCTTTCTGGTCTGCGTTCATCCGGGAAACGACCAGGTTTTCCAAAGGTGTGACCGTGAGCTTGACATTTAAGATGCGCCATTCATAAGGCACTTCCTCCTGGGTTTCTTCCCCGGTTTCCGGGTCAACGGAAGTTTCTGTGCGATAACGGATCTCGGTTTCTTCTGAAAAGGACAGAGTATATTGTTCCTGGAAAAGCTGCCGCAGCACGCTTTCCACTTCATCGTAAGTAAATCCCTGATAAGCCGAGGTCAGATACCCCATCAGTACATACGGGTCATGCTCGATCGCGCCCAGGTTATAGCGGTATTCGTCATAGCCGGGGCGGTCTGATTCCACCCTGTCTATTTCCATTTGCAGATCTGTTTCCCACTCGGTATAGGTAAGCTCCGCCTGGTTGATGTCCTGATCGTCTGCGAGATAGGTAGAAGCAGCTAGACTTCCCAGACCGCCGGTCCCGATATTGGAGAACGTAGAAAACAAGGACATGATCAGGAAAATTACCAAAAGGAGAAGCAGGAGGACAAGGCAGATCACAGGGTGCCGTTTGACCGCATGGACAATACCGACGCTGACCCTCTCTGTTGCGACTGCGGCATTTTTTGCCTGTTTCCCGGCTTCACGGGCAGCCTTGGCATACTGCCTTTTCAGTTTTTGTTTCTGCCATATCCGGGCAATCGCATGTTTCTTCAGCTCCGGGTGGTCGCTAAGAGCCTGCCGGTAAGCAAGTCTTGCGTTGGCCTTTGCTGATTTTTGCTGTAATTTCGCTGCTTTTCGGTAGGGGGCAGTTTTATGCCGGTGATATGCCGTGCGAAGCCACGCCTCGCCCACAAGTTCAGAGCGGTGGGCTGCCTTGATCCCCACATTTTCATCCTCTGCCTCATAAATCTTTTTATGGGCGTAACCAATGGCAGTATTGGCGCCCGCCTTGACCGGACGCAGGGGTACAGCTCCTTTTACATGGGCCTTTTGGGATTTAACCTCCTTTTCAAATTTTAAGTGTTTTTTGGCTTTTCCGGTCTCCGGGTCGGAGACCGTCTCCATGCGCAGTTTCTTCCGGGCCGGCAGACGATTTTGCGCCTGCTCTGCTTTTTGTGCAGTCCGTTCCGCCTTCCGTCTTGCATGGGTGAGCTTTTTATCCTTTGTCTCCGGCGGCAGTTCATCCGCAGTAAATTCCAGCTTGGATGTTTTCGGCGGTTCGCTATCCACACCCTTTTCCTTTTGTGCTGCCTGTTCCTCCGCCTGTGCCGCTTCCTGAAAACGCTGCTGATATTTGTTCCCATGCTGATGTGTCCGGTAACGATGTTCCTGACTGGATCTGTCTGTGCCGCTCGGTGGGGCTGTTCCTTCGGAAGAAGGTGCATATTGTCCGGTATCATGGTCTGTCACATCCTCTGTTACAAGAGAACGCCTGGAAACCTCCTGCCGGAAATTGCTTCGCCCGTTTTCCTGTATCGGAGGCTCTACCCTGGCAGCCTCCGGCGTCTCAAGGTGATCCGAAAAAACATCCAAAGCGGCTGCATAAGCCTCGCCCTGTTCCAACAAGGACGCCGGTGTTTCCGGTGACAGATGGGAAAATTCCGTCTGTACAGGGATGTCCTGCCTGTGTGTTTTGCCGATGACAGAAGAAGGGGTGTCCCGTGCCCTGCGCAGGTCAAAATCCTGTTCGGTCTGCCTGACTGCCGGTTGATCTTCCCCGTGGGAATCACGCACCGGCATCCGGGTATCTTTGCGCTTCCTTTGAAATTCCCTGTCGTGTGCCATTGTTCTCACCTCCGATCCATTTTAATTTTTGTCTCACACTTTGCTCCCCGCTACTTCATCCGGTCTTGTGGTAAGCACGCTGTACAACAGTGTGTCCTTCGGAAAGTGGTCCACAAAGGGAATTATCACATTTCCAAAGAACAAAAGCCCCTCGCCGGGACCGGAATGGGTCACATAGGAAAGCTGGTGCGGGGAGATTCCCAACTGCTTTGCCAAAATCTGACGGTCTCCCTGGGCCTGGTTGAGCATATAGATAAAGTCCGAGTTCTCAAAAATGTTCTCGATCTCACGGGAAGCCAGAAGGTCCTTGACGTTCTGCGTTAAACCTGATGGGATTCCGCCCCATTTACGGAAGCGTTTCCAGATCTCCACGCTAAAACTTCCGGTCTGCCCTTTCAAAAGAAGGTGGAATTCGTCAATATAGAACCAGGTTGTTTTATGTTTGGAACGGTTGGCCGTGACACGGTTCCACACCGCATCCTGCATGATCAAAAGCCCGATTTCCTTTAAGGCTTTTCCCAGTGATTTAAGCTGGAAACACAGTACCCGGTGTTGATCCATTTGGATATTGGAACGGTGGTTGAACACGTTAAGGGAACCATTGACATAGATTTCCAGCGCCGTTGCGATATTCTGTGCCTCCGGTTCAGACTGTTTCAAAAGCAGCTCGTAAAGATCGCCTAAGATCGGCATATTTTCCGGGCACGGGTCCTGCAGGTATTCCCGGTAAACCAGTCTGGTACAACGGTCAATAATCGTCCTTTCAATAGGGGAAAGCCCTTCTTTGCCGCCGATGATAAGGTCACACAGCGACAGGATAAAATCACTTTTCAAAGTGATCGGGTTTTCATCATCGGAATAGTCCAGATTGATGTCCATAGGGTTGATGTAGTTCGTGGAAGTAGGGGAAATATCAATGACCTGCCCCTGGGAACCGAACTGCTGTACCAGCGGCCCATACTCATTTTCCGGGTCAGCGATAATGATGTCGTCCTCCGTCAGAAGGAACACATTGACGATCTCACGCTTGGCAGAGAAAGATTTGCCGCTTCCTGGGGTACCGAGAAACAGCCCATTGGGGTTTTTCAGCGTTTTTCTGTTCGCCATGATCAGGTTATTGGAAAGGGCGTTCAGGCCGTAATACAACGCCTCGCCCTCCTGGAACAATTCACAGGTGGTAAACGGTACAAAGATCGCTGTGCTGCTGGTCGTAAGCCCGCGCTCAATTTCAATCTGGTTCGTACCAAGAGCAAGCGAGGACATAAGCCCCTGTTCCTGCTGGTAATCCAGCCGCTTTAAGGCACAGTTGTATTTCTGCGCCACACCCGAAGCGGCAAAAATATCATTGAACAGCTTTTGGCGTTTGGCTGCGATATTTTCCACCAGTACCGTCACAAGGAACATGCGCTCATTGCGGCTCTGTAAATCCTGCAAAAGATTTTTGGCTTCCTCTCCATAGGTGGCAAGGTCGGTGGGAATGATGTCCATGTCATACCCGGATCGGACCGCTTTCTTTTGTTCCTCAATGGTCATTTTCTGCAGGTCCGACATTTTTCGCTTGATGTTTCGGATTGCCTGTGCCTGGTCGATAGACTGGATATGCAGGTTGACGGTCACGGCGTCGTTTAAGTCAAGAAGATCCGCTAAAAGCCGGTCGGTAAGCTCCGGCGCCAAAATCTGCAAAAAGGAGACAGCACCGGAATGATCGCCTACCCGGAATGTCTTTCCATCCTTTGAAAAAGACAGCCCGGATGGTGAAATGAAATCTTTGGTGGAAAGACCAGTCTTAGGCAGATCCGACCACTGGAAATGAAACTTTTCCTGACCGTCCGGGTGAAGCTGGCTGTGAAGAAGCTCCAGACGTTCCAGTCCGTTTAAGGATCTTGCCTGTACTCCCAGAGTTTTGAAATTTGCCAGCACATCCGTTTCAATGCGTTCCAGACGCATTTTCGCAGTACGCAGGTCATCTGCCTCAATCCCAAAGGTAATGTATTTGCGCTTGGTGAGACCGTTATTTCCTTTCTGCAACTGGTTTTTTAACATATCCCCGTATTCCTTGCGGATTCCGTCATACTCGTCGCCGCGGGGAGGGATGTCAATGCTTCTGGTAAAATCCTGCATATTGGCCCGCTGGTTGATAAAGGTAAGCTGCACATGGATCGAGGCATCGAAGTAATTTAAGAAATCGCAGTAGCCCTCGAAGATCTGTGCTTTATCATCTGCCTGTGCAAGCTGATAGTTAATATCAAAAAACTGCACCGTTTTGGTGTAAAGGGTATCGGTCAGCCGGCAGATCCCATCCCGATACATTTCACGGTAGGGAATGCTCTGCTGGACCGTCTGCGGGGCATCTGCTTTCAGCCCGGCAAAAAAGCCGCCTTTTTTAGACGGCTTGGAACGGGCAGACTTAGTTTTGCCCTGCTTTGCATCGGCTCTGGTCTTTTTGGCCTGCCTGATGTTTTTTTGCAGACGCTTTTCCTGAGCTTCCTGCTGTTTGTTTTTTGGCAATCTTTGTAACCTCCTTCTTTGACATAGATTTATACAGGTTATCCGTCCTGTATGGACGGTCCTTCGGCCAGAGCTTATAACGGAGCCGGTTCTTCAAGATCTTTTCTGCCGGCTGCCCGTCACGCTCATACATGGCGAAAAAGAAAAAGGGCATCATCAGCCCGATCATCAAAAGTACAGCCGCCGAATTGCCGATCGCCCCGCGGGTAAAGAAATACACCGGAAGGCCGACAAGCCCGGCAAGGCTGAAACAAATAAGCTGGCGCTTCGTCAGGTTGAAGGCCAGCTTGGTCTTAACTTTGGTTAAATCCTTTGGTACAGGTACATAAGGCACTTAAAATCACCCCTTTCGCTCCGGCATAGTCAGCGTACAGTTCACTTCATTGCCCCATACATCCCAGCCGGGTGTCTTTTGTCTTGCAAACAGCTCTACTCTGGGCTGATCGCCCATGAGTTTTACGATCTTATCCCGTACCTCGTCCGGTTTCTTGCTGTGCTGCTCAATATGGGAGATCACAAACTGATGGATTCCCGCACACTGGCGTTTCGGACGGCCTCTGGTTGCCAGCAGGCAGACCTCCGCGTTTGAGCGGGTCCAAAAGCCCATGCCATAAAACCAGCTATCCGCTTTCCGGTTCTGTTTGAGCCATAGAAAAGCCAGCGTTTTATATTTGAATCCCCAGGCGTCGATCACCCGGAAGGCTTCATTGAGCTGTGGGAAGGTTGCCCACAGAAAGAGGGCGCTGTCTTTTGCGGCAAGCTCCGATACCGGCAGGGCACAGATTTCTTCAATGCTCATCGTGGGATAATGGTTTTCCGCAACGCCGCTTCCGTGTTTCCTGTCATAGTGCCAGGGCGGATCGGCATAGATAATGCCGTACTGTTTCGTTTCCGGCATTAGCGAGCCTGCTCATTCTTAGATGGGGCAGGTTTGGTCGGCTGTTCTTTGACCTTACCGGCATTTTCTTTCAATGCACCGGTCAGGGAAGGTTTTTCTGCAGCTCCCTTTGTCGCTTCAAGCGTTGCCTGCAAATTTTCAATAGCCTGCCCGTACCCATCGATCAGGGCATCGTTGAGCTGCTTGCGGAACTCTGCCGTAACCGGCCAGCAGACATCTTTCCAGTTGCCTCCCTTATCCTGGGTTGCGGGCATATTGACATACAGCCCCTTTTCACTGGAACAGATACGGAAGCCGTCGATCTTAAAGCATCCGCCAATCGTAACATTGGCAAACGCCAGCAGGTTTCCCATTGGGGCGATCGGACGCACGCGGACATCCAGCTTCATGCCGTTTGCCATTTCCGGCGTCTGTGTCTCCGGCGCCATTTTTTCTGTATTGGTTTTACTCATATATAAAATCCTCCTTTTTAGAATTGGTTTTGTTCATGCTATCTTGCATTAAATATGGATTTGGATAACGAACCTGTCTTAAACAGGGCAAAGGCCAGCAGTACCGTATAACCCGCCGTTCCCCAGATCGCGCCGTGCACGTCGCCGGACGATGGGATAGACTGGACCAGCACTGCATAAATGGCAACACAGATCAGGATCAAAAAACCCTGAAAGCCCAGGGCAAAAAGGGAACGCAGATACCCGGTTCCCATTTGTCCCCATTCCCGGTTTGCCATTGTGGAAAACGGGATCGGTGCAAGGCTCACGGTTAAATAAATCTCGATCATACGGCCATATACAATGACAAAGATCACGATGGACAGTACCCACATACACAGATTGATGATGTTGGTTTCCAGCCATAGTCCAATCAGTTCCCACATTCCCATTGCTTCAAGCTGGGTTTCCAGATCAGACAACGCCGCCTGCACATCCAGGTTCCCGTTTATGACACCAGCACTTTGCGACACCACATTTTGGGCCACATCAAAGACCGCCATCACAATCGTAAAACAGTTGGTGAGCAGGTAAGTGGCAACAAAAGTCTTGAAAATCCACTTGAAGATGTTGAATGTATCGAATTCGTGCATGTTGTTCTTTTCGAGAATCATCTGGATCAGTTCATACACCAGAACAAAGGTCAGGATCATGCCCGCAATGGGAATGACGACGGTTTCTGAAAGATTCTGGATCATGGAAAACACGCCGCCATTCCAGCCCTGCGGGGTCTGTCCTACCTGATTTGCCACATCCGCAACCTGGTTGTTGACGGAGTTGAAAATACTGGTGTACTGTCCGGTGATCGCATCGATCAGGCCCTCTTTAATCCAGTCTGTTATCCATTCAAACAGACTGCCCATAAGTCAGCCCTTAACCGAACAGGCCGGAAAGCAGCGGAATCAGCGTTGCACCAACCAGAGCGATACCTCCGCCTGCCATAAGCTGTTTGATTCCCTGTGATTTTGCCCCTGGGTTATCATTTCCGTAACCTTCGAGAAGGTTTACAACACCCCATGCGCCCAGACCTGCGCCCAGGGCGATCACAAGGATCTTCAAAGTATCAATCGCGCTTGCAAAAAATGCCATATAGTTCCTCCTTTAATTTCAGAAATTTTAATTTGTGATATGGCCGTATCAGGCCGGAAACAAAAAAGCCGCCGCACTGTTTTTAGAAAAAAATCTGTTTCAAACAGCACGGCGGCATGGGGCAGGAAAAATCCTGCGGTTATTTACTTTTCAGGGAGAATCACGAATCCTCAAAAAATCCTCCTTTCATCGTGACAAAAACAAAGCCTGCCGGGGCATCATGCTTTGACAGGCAGGAACAACTTTATAAAGTCTGGGAAGCCAGATCTTCGGCTGTGACTTCATAATTGCGGTATCGTTCACCGGGACGCATCGGCATCCGGGTAGAAAGAAACTTTTCGATATTAAAAGCGTTCTTCTCATTAAAATCGGAAAGCAGTTTGTAATTTGGGTGTTTGGTTATATCATATTTCCGGGAGAGGAACGGCCGCACACCCCTGATCTGCAGCAGACATTTACCCCCGTCCATGACCGCCAGTTCATCCACCGACATCAGATCCTTTCCCAGCTTTTGAAAATTTTGTCCGTGGGATTCCTGATTGCCCTTTGTGACACTGGTGTTATACAGGTCGATGGTCTCTTTCCCCAATAGGGAGTTCCAGCTTTTTAAGGTGGTTTCTTCTTTACCTCCTAAGAAAAGGGAGGCGTCACAGTTACCGATGATGGTGTCCATGTTGTCTTTATACAGGGCTTTGAGCTGGCTTTGCGCCTGCAACACCAGGCAGGCAGAGATCTCACGGCTTCGGATGGTCGCCATAAGACGTTCCAGATTCGGAATCTGCCCAATATTTGCCGCCTCGTCGATCAGGCAGCGCACATGGATGGGAAGCCTGCCCCCATACACATCATCCGCCCGCTCGCACAAGCGGTTAAACAAAATGGAATAGATCAGACTGATCAAAAATGCAAAGGTTCCGTCCGTATCACTCATAATAAGGAAAAGAGCAGTCCGTTCATCCCCCAGCATATCCAGATCCAGTTCGTCATACATGGTAATTTCCCTGACTTCTTTAATGTCAAAAGGAGCCAGTCTGGAAGCACAGGAAATAAGGATCGACTTCGCTGTTTTTCCGGCAGCGAGCTTATATTTCTTATATTGACGCAGGGCAAAATGATCCGGGTCTTTCTGTTCCAGCGCGTCAAAGAGAAGGTCAACGGCATTTTTGAACGACTCATCATCCTCACGGACTTCCATTGCGTTCAGCATTTCTACCAGTGTGGCAAAATTCTGTTCGTTTGCCGGAGCCTCATAATAGATATATCCGATCAGTGCCGTATAGAGCAGGGTTTCTGCCTTGACCCAGAAATCGTCTCCGGCTTTTCCTTCGCCTTTGGTATTGGCAATCAGAGTCGTGACGATCTTCAAAATATCTTTCTCGGAGTGGATGTAGGCAAAGGGGTTAAAGTGCATACTTTTCTGGAAATTGATCGTATTGAATACCCGTATTTTATAGGGCTCATAGATGATCTTTCTTTTTTCATTACGCACAGGCTTTCCGTCCTTGTCCAGCTTTGGTGTGCCTCGCTGCAACATCTTTCCGCATTCCACAAGGACTGTACCTTTCGGATCGGTGATGACGTAGGAACTGTGCATTTGCATCAGATTGGGCTTGATGAAAAAGCGCGTTTTTCCCGAACCTGATCCTCCGACTACCAGTACATTTTTATTTCTTGCATTGGCCGGATTTTTGGGCCTTCCGTTTAACATCAGTCCTTCACTTTGGGTAAGAATGATATTGTTTTCCGGCTTTGGGTCCATAAACGGGGCAATATCGGCTTTATTTCCCCAACGGGCTGAACCGTATTCCACATTTTTGCGGTATTTCTTAGCGTCTTTCCCTCTAAGATAGACTGCCAGCCGCATAATGGCTGCACCGCATAAACCGATCAGCCAGTCCATTGCCGCCCCCGGCCACATACTCTGAAACGCAAGGGCGAAGCCTTCGGACAGTCCTAACAGCTTTTGGGAAGCGTCCGCTCCGGGAGCCAGCCGCACCGCCTCGCCCAGCTTGGCAAATACCAGAAGGAACAGAACATAAGGCAGATGGAGAATGACCTGTTTTTTCAATGTTTCTGCATCGATCTTCATCGTTCTGGTCCTCCGTGTTCTTTGTTCTTTACACGGTCACGGCCAAGCGACTGTGCCAGTTCTTTGAACTTATGAAGCTGTGTAAGCAGCGACGGTCTGGTGCTGCGTGTAAGGTCTTTCTTCGTATATTCCTTAAAAGCTGCCGTCAGTGCATCCGCCTGGTTTGCCTTGAAATATACCGTCCATTTTGGGGGATCGGTCCCAAGTTCCTTTTCTATATGGTAGCGTACCTGATGTTTCCTGGCATACCGTTCAAAAGAGCGGATTCGCCCTGAAACTTCAATGGTATTGGCTCCGGGGTCTTTATAAGTCAGCCGCTTCATGCTGTTGCGCCCGACTTTTGGCATTGTGCGTTCCTGTTCCATCTTTTGGAGTACCGCAGCAATAGCCGCACGCAGTACCCGCCCTGACAGTTTTGCTGCCTGTATAGAAACAGAAACCGTTCGTTGTTCGAGATCTTCCTGCAAGAGCATCCTCCTTTCTGATAAAATCGGTATTTATAATATGGAAATAACTTTTTACCGGCTTTCCCCAAGAACCTGCTGTCGGGAAGCGTGTTCAAAGGCTTTTGCTGCCTGATCGACCTGAATTTTAGCGTGTTTCAAAAGCGTCTTGATGATCGTAGCCGGGCGTTCCTGTTCCTCCAGATGATCGACCATCCCTTTGCACTCATCCGGGAGGTATTCCGTCATATCTTTCAACACATCGGAAAAGTTACCCATAAAGCCCCAGCAGCTATCCGACAGCTCCCCGTTTTTATAAAGCTCAAACCCATAACACTCGCCACGAAGATAGGAATCATAAGCGGCGACTTCACTGCGCATCAGTGCGTCCGCTTTCTGCCGGATGGCGCTGGTCATCTTGTCTGCGTCAAATTCCTTTAGGGCATCTTCTTTTGAAACATAGATCCAGCCGACCTGTCCGCTGTCCCATTCTGCATGAGGAGCCCTGCCTGAGAAACTTTCTGTACTCATGGCAAGACCTGAGTGGTCGTAGAGATAGAGGGGGAGCATCAGATACTTTTCCGAAATTACTTTCTGCATTGCTTCATCGATCGCCCGTTCCTCTGTCTTTGGTCCATGCCGGAAACGGCTGCTTACAATGTTTACCATCCGTTCATAGCGTTTCATGCCGGCTTCATCATGTCCTACGGTATCTAAATACATTTCCCGCAGAAAGTCGTCTTTGTCCATATAGTTGTGATGGTCGCCCAGCGCATAGCGGGGATGAAAGCATACCATCGTCCCAAAATGTTCATCTACCTCACGGGGAGAGATCAGAATATCGTCCGGCTGCACCATAAGGGCATAAGGTTCATTTACTGCCATTAACATAATTGGCTCCTTTCTTTCTACAAATCCGGGCCGGAATGGTGCATCATCGGTTTTTCCCGGTGTTCATTGGTTGCAGGCTGCTTGACTGCAATGATCTCGCCGGCAATCCTTGCAAATTTTTCAGGGTACTTGAACTGCTCCCCGTATTTCTCCATCAGGTCCGGGGAAAGGTCTGTAAAATCTTCCTCGCCAAGACCAACGATCAGAAAATTCCCGGACACAATATCATAGATGTGGCCGTCATCGTCAAAGAGAGCCCGGTTCAGAGGCAGCCCCATCAGCTTGCCTTCTTCATTACAGATCAGAGCTACCGGGTCCTCATACGGATAGACCGCCTGAATATCTCCGCCCACTGCCGCCTGCAAGGATTTCAGACCACTTTCGATCTCCGCAGCATAAGGGGACTTGCCCGGCTCTACCATTAACACTTTCATAATTGTATATCCTCCTTCTTTTTCATTGACGTACCGGGAGCGGTTGGCGTTTTTTCCTGAGTTTTTGCCACAGAGAGCTTCCCCAGGACGGAAGGCTTCTCCCGGTTTTCGGGTGTAAAAATACCGCCCTCCGAAACCTCGGCGGCGGCATGTTCCGTTTTGGCCTGTTCCAGTCCTTCAACTGTATAGCCAGGTAAAAGAGTGCCGTGGACCATAAAATGGTGCTCATATTCTTTCGGGATTGGCGGGGAAATTTCCGTGAATAAATGGGAATAGGCTTTCTTTCGCCCGTCCAGGTATTTTATGGCTGCATTCTTATCTGTATATCGTTTCTGGTTTTGTCCGGCAATCTTTGCTCCATATCCCTGCTTCGGGGAATGAATACGGACTTCCCATGTCACATACCAGGCAACCGGAACACTCTGTTTGGTTTCCCGGTCATATTTCGTATCTTCCCAAATACTGCAGGTCATCTGATAGACCCGGTTGCTGATTTTCTGATCCGCCCTCCAGTTATCGGTATCTTTCCACTGGTTGCCGGTATGTTCAATCTCCGGTGTACGAAGATATTCCAAAGCCCGGTTGATCGTCTGTGTTGCCGCTGCCTGCTGTTCCCACTGTTTTGCGGCAGACACCACGATTTCATAGGCTTTCTGCTCCCCGTCGATACTTCCCTGGCGCATGGCTTCCAGGCTATCTGTTCCCATTGTGATCAGTGTAGAAATGTCCACATTTTCACAAACTACGCTGTGTTCTATTTTAAGCTCTGATCCCGGCGTCAAGTGGTCGCCATACCGGTAAGCATGGTAATCCCTGTTTTCTTCCAAAATGCTGTTCACCTCCTGCTATATTTCCGGCTCATGGGTTTTTCTGGAAACCGTCTGAACCGGTGATTTTTTATCTGTCGGTCTGTTTGCCGCAAGCTGATCCATCACGGAAGGACGGCCAACGCCGAACATGGATAGCTGACCGTCCGCTGCCTCACGAAGTTCAGAAACAGAGAGGGGAAGCGTTACATCGGCATGGGTCAATATCTGTTCCCGTTTCAAATCCTGAATGATCTCGTCAAAAACGGCGTTGATCGCACGGCGTTCTTCCCCCACAGGGAAGGCTTTCAATACCTCCATTTCTCCGTCTTTACCGGAAAGCAGGGTAAGGGCACAGTCGGCATGGCCTGCCAGATAATCCGATGTGTAGGGCAGTTTGTCCTTGATATAACAGGCAAAGGCTCTGGCTGTCATTTCCACATTGCTGTCCCAATAACCGCCGTCTTTTTCACATTCTTTTCCCATGCGTACTGAATTACGGTAAAAATCAGTTTCCGTCCGTCCAATCTGCGGAGCTTCCTGCGCCTGCATCCCGGAAAGCATACGCTCAAAAATTTCCAGCCGTTCTCGTTCACTTTTGGGAATTACCCGGCCGGTAACATTCTTCTTAAATGCGTTGATCTGTTCCACAGAGCCGGGTTCGCCGGACAAAAATGCTTCCCGCAAGACTGCGTAGGTTTCCATCTGTTCCTCATTGCCATACCGTTTCAGGGAGGCAAGAACCGAGGAATCCAGCCAGCTTGCCGCATTTTTCTGGGTGCGTTCTGTTTGTGCTTCCGTGCGCTTTGCTGCCTGTTCCGGTGTTTCCGGTTTATACTTCATGGTGTCAATGAGTTTTTGGAACGGCGCATAGAGGCGGGGCTGTTCTGACAGCATCCCTTTTGCGCCCATCTTTGTACCAAGATAATCGTCAAATCCATGCCACCATTCATGTGCCAGCGAACCGGCCCCGTGCATTTTCGTAAGATTGATGACTGTACGCAAAGGTTCATAATGAGCCGCAGCATTGCCGCTGCCTCTTGCACCAAAAGCGATAGCAAGCGTTCCCTGATAAGCAATATCTTTATCGCTGATCTTAAGGGCTGACGCCAGATCCTTTAGTGCTTCAAATCCCATGTTAAGGGAGGTCTGACGGTCGTTCTGGTTCATCCAGTTTCCAAACTCGCCGCCGCGGAACCCAAATGTATCAAGATAATGCTGTCCGGTGATCTCCACACCATTCCGGTAATCCGGCCCGGTACGTTTGACATGGGCGAGCTGGGGAGGGACAAACCGGATCTTTCCGTTTTTGTTCCTGCCTTTGGCAAGTTCCTGCACCCATTTCAGGGCAGCTTCTTTGGTCTCAAAATTGGTCCGCAGAATCGAATAGCCTTTTGTCACATAGTAGGTACCGGGTTTCCAGTCCTCATTTTTAGAATAGGTATGTTTCCCGTCGTTGAAGTGGATCGCATAACCTTTCGGTATTTTCTGCTCTTTGGAAACACAAAACTGTTCCTTTTTTGCTTTCTGAGTAAAGTTGCGCTCAAAATATTCAGCCGAGCGGATCAGCATGGTATTGGACAATTTGTTTGTGATCACGGGATTGTCCTGTCCCTTTTTCGTTGCCCGGTAATGGATTCCGCTTCCCCAGCCCTGTACCTTTTCTAAATATCCATTGTCAACGAAAAAGCGGTCATAAGCTCTCACAGCATCCTCCACAGTACGGACATCTGAAAGCACTGTCTGCAATTCCCGGACTGTTTTTATATATTCCTTTTGTCTCGCGGTCCGTTTTTCCGGGGTGTCATCCATGCGGTAATACTGAGGGGAAGCGTTTAAGCCGTCCCTTGCTTTTTTAATAAAATAGACCACGCCAAGAGGAATCCCTTCCTCCAGCATGGCTGCATAGTCCGGCTTTTTCCAGACATTATCTTTTTTCACAAATTTTTCGGCTTCGCGCTCATTCATGGCTTCCAGATCATCTGCATACAGCCCGCGGTCTTTCCACAGGTCTTTTTTCGCACCGCCGATCTTTTCGCCGAAATCTTCATGCACTCCTGCCAATCTTCATCACCTCCAGTCAGTGTAAAATTCTTATCGCTCCGGGGCGGGGCGGCGTTCTTCGTTTTTGTGAAGTTGTGGGAGGTTTCCTGTGAGCCGGTCAGTTTCCCTGCGGATCAGTTTGTCCAGAGCGCCTAAATCCTCCGGTGCAATGGCAAACTCCCGGTAATTTTCATACCACAGGCCCGTAGAGACTGCCGCGATGGGCGCGATTTTCTCCGAACCAGATGGAAGAAGGCGATACACAGGGGCTTCGTCATAAAGAAGCATCTGCTTTGCCGTTCCCTGTGGTATGCGGTACTTATCCATATCCGGGTTCTGGGCTGCCTCCATATATTGCATATTCAGGCGTTCTTCTAAATCCTGGGGCATATAACGAAATGCCTGATCCATCCACTGTCTGAACATCGTGGAATAGTGGTACTGCCATTCCGTAACTTGATTTGGGGCATAAGAAAATCCCCAACTTTTCAGAGCATCTTTTTCGTAAAGCTCCATTTCAGTCCATTCTTTCAGGCTGACCGTAGCCGCTGAACCATCTTTGCGTTCGATATTGACGCCGCAAGGATAGAGGATATTTCTTTTTATATCCTGCCGCAGCGTGTCTAAATCCATCATCAGGACATCTCCGTACAAGTGACCGTCCTCTCTGCGTTCCGTATGAAACAGGAAAGCCCTCGCTCCGATAAACTCCGTTGTTGAGATCATTTGATGAAGGTCTGCCGTAGAACAATAAGCAAACAAAGCGTCGGAAAGCCACATGTGATTTTTCCCCATGATGGCAATGGAATCAGCCCCGGTATTTGTCGCCAGAGAACGCATATTAAATTCGCATTCCCTAAGAAAATCTCCGGCAAAAATATGGATCTCATACGCAAAGACGGATAAGTCTGTATCACGGATCAAATGAATCTGCGGTAGTGGTTCCTGATTCAATCAAATTCCTCCTTTCATGTGAACCTGACAATTACCGGCTTTCCTTATCATGGGAAGGTGCCGGCGGCTTTTTTGCCGGTTCCGTTTTTGCTGCCTGTTCCCGCATTGCTTCCAAAACAGAAGGGCGCCTTTCCGCAGTCTGTTCCAACCGGGCAAGGGTATTAAGTGCCCACTCCGCATTACGGTTAATGGAGGATATAAGGGCGCCCTCCACTTTGAAAGCACCTTTGAACACCCTGGCAACCTTTCCGTTTTCTTTTGCGTCTGCCTCCGCAGGTTTTCCTTGAAGGGTACGGCCCATATTTTTGAGATGCCGCCCCATTTCGTGGTATTCCGTACTGAAAGCGTCAATTCTGGCAACAGCCCTGTTGCTGGCCTGCATACTTTTTTTTGCTGCACTTTGAATGGACTCCAACACCGGTCTGACATGTAAAAACTGTGTGATCCCATTCAAAGCGACAGCACCGCGTTCCCTGAAATCGGCAAGGATATTCCTGCATCCGTTTATGATCTGGCCTTTGAGTTTGGAAAGACGGTGACGCATAACGGAAATATTCGTCTCCATAGCTTTACAGCTCTTTTGGAGAGCATCTTTCAGGGAATGGTTCTGTAACCCCTGCATTTCCTGACGCACTGCCTTTAGTTCCTTAGTTGCCTCCGAAAGACGCTGCTCCATCCCGGTTACATGCTCGATCAGTTTGGCAAATTCTTCATATCCCGGTGTATTGTTGTCTTTTAGGAGAGCAAGCAGCTCTTTGACCTGCTCATTTTCCGCAATCGGCTGGCTATCTGTCTCCGTCATTCATCAATCCCTCCCATCTGCCGGTAGCTGCCCGCCGGCAATCTTGCCAACAATCTCCGGACCAGTTTCATAAATCTGCATGAGGCGTTTTGCTGTGCCGCAGGGCTGTGCAGCTCCGCTGGTCCAAAGACGCACTGTGGATGGAGCAACATTCATCAAAAGCGCAAAGCCCTTTTCGTTCATGTCCAGCTTTTTCATCAGCGATTTAACCATATCGGGGCCGTAGTCTGGACACCGGGAAGCCTCGGCAATCATCTGCAAAGCGGTATTTTCAATTTTTTTCATTTTCAAATCCTCCTGTTATTTATTTGCCAGCCTTATGCCGGGGCAAAGCTGATCTGGTTGTGTTTCATCCTTTTGGCAAAGTCCGACAGCGAATAATTTACCCCGTCAATTTCTGCATGGGTGTCATCCAGACGATGGCAAACAGCAAAGTGCCTGTCCCCGTTTCCATAGAACAGGCAAAGTAAACCATTGTCAGGAATGGAAAACAGCGCTTTTCCGGCGCAGTCTGTA
The DNA here is from genome assembly GCF_004167315.1 of Blautia sp. aa_0143. Taxonomy (NCBI): domain Bacteria; kingdom Bacillati; phylum Bacillota; class Clostridia; order Lachnospirales; family Lachnospiraceae; genus Blautia; species Blautia sp. aa_0143. The sequence continues at coordinate 46,290 of NZ_RCXU01000020.1, read as the reverse complement.
AAGCAGATCTGTTGAGATCCATTCATGTTGAAATCCTCCCTAAATTGAAACAGCCGCCTCTTTTGGGCGGCGTTGGTGCTGGCTGGTTTGCAGTTGTTCCCGAACCTGCAGCAGTTTCTCATTGTAATCTTTTCCCATCCGGGGAGGGTTGACACTTACCCGGATATGACGGAAACGTTTATCCTCGTGGAGCATGGTCTTGATTTTCCGGGCATTGACAAATCCGGCAAGGTCGTGGTCCATATAAAGGGTAACACGCCGGATCTCCGGGTGGCGTTCCAGGAAAGAAGTCAGCGCCACATGGGAAGTACCTCCCAAAGACAAGCGGTAACCATTCCATTTCCATCCCTCCAGCTCTTGAAGCGTTGTATGGGAAAGCGCATCAATAGGAGCTTCAAAGACTGCCACATGCCGGCTGCCCGGACTTTGCGGAGGATAGCAAAAGTTATATCCTTTGTCGCTGCCATAGACATCCTTTTTGAGATTGCCACTGATACTGCGCATACAGGCAAACTTCGCTTTCCCGGAATCATCTTTCCCTACAAATACACAAACTGGTTCTCCATGATACCGGGCTTCGTAAAAAATCCCGGCTTGTAAACACTGGCGAATGACTTCTGAGCTGATCCCCCGTTTCTGCAAATAGGAGACCGCAGCGGTCGCGCAACGTCTGGCCCAGGGGAGAGAGAATGCTTTCTTTTCCGGTTCCTTTGATACCTGTATTTCTGCCGTATTTCGGTAGGCCGGTTCCTGCCGGATTTCTCCACCTACCAGAGCATGAACCGCATCCACAAGACCATATCCACGAATCTGGATCAGGTAGTCCAGCGCATTGATACTCCGTCCACGGCTGTTCCAGTACCAGTACCTTTTCCCGGTCACATATACCAGACTGTCATGCTCCTTATGCCGGAAATTAGGTCCATCCCGTTTCAGCACGCCGGGTTCATGGAATTGCAGGTAAGTAAACAAGTCAGCTTCCCGCGCTGCCTGAATCTGTTCTTTGGTTACGCCGGGCATAGTACCGGCACAGTGTTTCTTTTCATTGTGCTTTGCCTCCTTTCTGTGATGAAATGAAAAAAGACACCCAAAGGTGCCTAACAGCCGTACAGGTCGTGATTGACCTCGGCACGGTAATAGCTGTCCATTGTAGCCGGGGCATTATATAGTGCCGCCAACAGGTAGGCTTTGATGTTTCCGACCTTCGTCGTGTTCTTGTCGATACAGTCAAAGACATACTCTAAGTGGCCGGAATTGATCTTCAGGAACCGGCTCTTGACGATCTCCCTCGGAAAATCATCTCCGGCAATGCGAATGTAAGGGCGTTTCGACAAAATCACTTCAAGCATAAGTTCAAGGGCTTCGTCCAGACGTTCCCTGCCATACCGTAAGACCAGTAAGTCATATTCGATATTTTCTTTGATGATTTCACGATAGGCTTCTATCAGCTCTATCCGATCCATCCCATCCGTGCGGCTTGCCGCTTCCGGCTCTGCCGGATAGATTGATGGATAAGTTATTGATTTATCTTTTTTTGATTTTTTTGTTTTTAATGGATTAGTATTTAATTGTGCCGGATTTGCCTGTTCAGGTTCCGCCTGTTTAGGTTTTGCCTGTTCAGGTTTTACCTGTCTTGGATTTTCCCGTTTAGGTGAAAGCCCTGTGTTTTCGGTGCTTACAGGCTGCTCATGGATCGTATATTCAATGTCTCCCAACTGCCCGTTATCATAGCGGAGACGCTGTCTGGTGAGATAACCATGCCGCTCCAGTTCCTTCAGGGCAGTAGTGATAGAATCCACACCGTCCTTGCAGATATGGGCGAGTCCCTTCGTGGTATAATCCCAATCTTCCGGCAGCGACAACATAAGTGATAAAAGCCCCTTTGCCTTTAAGGACAACTCCGTATTGCGCAGATGGTGATTGCTCATTATCGTAAAGTCCTTTGTTTTCTCTACACGGAATACTGCCATTGTATCGCCTCCTTTCTTCGACTATTCCGTTACAAAGCATGATCCCTGTGGTCATAATGGAGATGACCGCCAGAGACCTTCGCATGGTTTTTCAGTTTCACTTCGCCCCGTTCCTGGCTCTCTAAAAATTTCTGATAGCCGGCATCTGTAAGGAACAAGCGCATCTTATCGCCTTTGTCGCCAACAGGGGAATCGTAAGACAATACATCAAAAACGATCATGTGCCTTACCTCCGGGTCAAAGCGTTCAAGTGCCATGATGTCATGCCCCTTCAATTTTTCTGCACCTGATTGCTGTCTGGCCTCGGCGATCTTTTCTCCAATCGTCCGGGCTGGATAGGGCAGACGGTAATTCTTCTGAATATCTTTTACCAAGTCCATGCACTCTGCATTTGACAGAACACGGAGTTTTGCCATAAGACCTTCTGCCGCCTCCCGCTGTTCGGAATTATTTGAATACCGCACAGTCATATAAAGTTCATTCAGGATCTTTGTCTGATAATCGCCCTCAACCTGAAAGAGCAGCTTTTTTTCCATTTCGTTTAATTCCATGGGGATCTCCTTTCTCTTGAAAATAGGTATAAAAAAAGGGCGCCCACCTTAAAAGTGAAACGCCCACGGTAATCAGCGGTCAGACATAAAGCCGAACCGCTGGCACTATTAAATTTTGTCGTTAATAAAACAGCCTCCTTTTTTCTTTATAGTTTTCGTCAATTTTCAACTTGGAAAAGGAATTGAATAAAAGACGACAAACGCTCAAACCCCTTGAAAATAAAGGCTTTTTCTGTTTGTCGTTATTATACCGTAACGGCACTCTCATGCGTCTTTGCTAGTAGAAATGGGATTTCAGCCATTGGCGATTGCAGAACGGTTGGGGCATGAGAAGATTGAGACTACCTTGAACACATACTCACATTTGTATCCCAATAAACAAGCAGAATTGGCAGAGAAGTTGGAAATTGCCAACGGAGAGGAGTAGCTATGAGCGGAGTACACAAATACCCAACAATCAGTTTTCGTATTTCCCCAAGAGAGAGGGATGAAATAGAAGCAAAAATCAAAGCGAGCGGTATGCAGAAAAAAGATTATTTTGTACGTTCTTGTATCTATAACAAAGTGTGCGTAGTCGGGAAAAAAGAAGTGATATATCAACTGGTTGCTACGATGGTACATCCTGTAAATTTGTTTTCTTTTGTCATAATGGTCTCTTCCTTTCTTTGTTCAAATGTGAATTCGTTCTGTAAGTTTTTCCATAAATCAAGATTTGCTTCATCTGCAAACCAGGAATGGATGTTGTGATTTAAGATTTCGCCAAAATCCTCTAACTGAGTGAAGTCGTAATCTCCGACAGCCGCCTGTTCAAATGCAGTTAAATTTCCGGAAAATACGGTGTCCAGAATCCGGCTTTTGGTTCTGCCGATCATAGGAATATCCATGGAAACCAGATAGCGGACAAAGCTGGTCCTCCGGCTGGCGTTGATGGATTCCCACAAGCGGTCGAAAGATTTCTCACCATATCCGTCCAGTGCCACAATATCTTCCCGGTGTTCCTCCAGATGATAGATGTCCTGAAAAGAGTGCAGATAGCCCAGATTCAGGAATTTTTCTAAAGTGGCTTCTGACAGTCCTTCGATGTTCATTGCCTTCTTGCTGGCAAAATGGACAAACCTTCTTGTGATCTGGCTGTCGCACTGCGGATTATCACAATGCAGAGTTTCTACGGTGCGACCGTCGCTGGTCTTACGGCTGTAGGTTCTGGTTTTGGAACCACAGCAAGGGCAGACCGGAGGCGTGATGTCGGTATACCTTCCACGATCCAGATTATCCTCTATATGTGGGATGATCATGTTTCGTTTGGAAACAAGAATCCGGCATCCGGGTACAAGCTCCAGATTTTTGATAAAGGTCAGATTATGAAGGGAAGCTCTGGAAACATCACAGCCGTCAATCTCCACGGTATCGAAGATGCCGACCGGAGCAATCTCTCCGAATCTGGTCGGTGTCCATTCAATTTCACGCAAGAAAGTTTCGTAGGTATCATCCTCAAACTTATAGGCGAGGCCGTCCTTATAGTGGTGTCCGGTTTTTCCGCAGCTTTTGGAGTAGCTGAGACTGTCAAAAATCATGACAATGCCATCGATAGGAAGATGTAAATTTGCTGCTGTGGATACCAATTCCTGAATGAATTTCTCCGCATATTCTTTTGAAAGTCCGGTTCCTGAAATTGAGAAAAACGGGCAGTAACCAAAGCCCAGGTGTGTTAAACCTTCTAATTTGCAGGCTCTGCTGTCCGGGAAGGGAACATCCTCCATTCCTTCTAATACATTGAACGGAAGAAAGCGAACACAACGTCCGATACAGTTCTTCGGATCAAGACTTCGTACTGATCCGGAAGCAAAATTACGTCCGTTTTTATAAGGTTTTCCATTTCCATCACGCAGAGTATCTTTCAGACGTTCAAAATCATTGGTTGGTATAAAAGACTCACCGGTAATGACCAGACGTTCTTTGTGTGGAATGGTAAGCGGTACATTTAAAAATGCCGGGATATTGTGTGTAATATCTTCCCCCACTTCACCATCTCCACGGGTAGAAGCCTGAATCAGTCTGCCATCTTCGTAAATGAGTTTGGTAGTCAAACCGTCCAGTTTCAGCATAAAGAGAACTTCCTGTCCTTTCATGAAATCTAAAAGCTCTGAAATCAGTTTTGTTTTCTCAAGCGAGAGCAGTGGAATCGGATGGGTGACTTTGGCAAGTTCACTGACCGGATAATATCCAACCGTCTGTGTCGGAGAATTTGACAGGATGAAACCAGTCTGTTCCTCCAGTTCCTTCAGTTCGTCAAAGAGTCGGTCATACTCGGCATCAGATACCAGAGGGGCATCCTGATTGTAGTAGGCATGACGGTATTCATTGAGTTGTTTTACAAGATTCTTAATTCTTTTGACTGACATAGAGTCTCCTTTCTTTTGTGGCGTGCCAGTTCCGGAATCATTTGTTTCCGTAATCCTCCTTTCCCTGCGTTCAGGCATAAAAAAAGAGAATGACGCTTATGTTCATTCTCAAAATAGATGCAGTTTCCTGCAAAATAAAAAAAGCCAGAAGTCCCTGCTGCTTGTTGGGCATAGGAAAACTCCTGACTACGTTTCAAACCTAAACTGCGTGTGATAAATCCTTTCCGGATTGACACAAATAATTGATATAAGAACAGTATAACACTAGATGTAGTATATGTCAAATGAAATAGATTCCTCAATGAAGCTTTTGCCTTATGTTGATGACAAATTTGTCGGCTACAGGAATAAAAGCGTTCAGGATTTCAGATTTGCCCTAAGCGAAGGAATTCGTAGCCAGGTATTTTTTGCCACTTTCGTGGAGAAAGTCGAAAACCAGATAAAATCAATCTCTGTCATAAATGCCTCTAAACTGTTTTTACATCGTAGTGGTTATGCAAGTTCTAAATTTAAAAATAATTTTCACGAATAACTAACTTTTCTATATGCTGAATTGTCATAAAATATAGATTATTAAATTTGAAAGCAGATTGAAGGTGATAAACATGAGAAGTTATAAACGGTATACCAGGCGAAAGAGACTTTTGAAGCAAATCGCTGTGGTTGCTTTATCTCCTAATCGGGTATTCACGAAAGAACAGATCTATCAGCATATCTATGAGGAAGCGGAGTCAGAAGTGAATAACCGAATTTACGGTCTGATTAAGAACTTGAGAAAGAAAATAGAAGAAAATCCGGAAACACCGCACTACATAGAAACGATACGTGGTGTTGGTTATCGCTTTCGGGCATAAAAGGAGCCGTCCGGCAATGGGCGGCTCGAAGTGTTTCTCTTGTTGTTTATTTATTGTTTTTTTCGTTGTATACTGATAAAACGAGGTGATAAAAGTGGCATATAGAATTTTGATCGTGGATGATGACATCGAATTATTAAAGATGTTAAAGAACTATTTTGAAATCAAACGATATGATGTAATGATGGCAGAAGATGGCACAGATGCTTTGGAAAAAATCCATAAGAAACCGGATATTATCTTGCTGGACATCAATATGCCTAAAATAGACGGATTAGAAGTATGCAGACGTATCCGGGGCAAAGTAACTTGTCCCATTATCTTCCTGACGGCAAAAGTGGAGGAGCAGGACAGGGTAAACGGGCTTTTATCCGGTGGGGATGACTATATACTGAAGCCGTTTAGTCTGAAAGAACTGGATGCTCGTATTATTGCACATTTGAAGCGTGAGGAGCGTCATAAAGGGAAGTCTGAATACAGATTCCACGGAGACCTCAGTATTGATTATGGAGCAAAGAGGGTTCAGATCGGTGAAAATGATTTGGAGCTTACGAAGCTGGAATATGCAATCATTGAGTTTTTGTCCATGAATCCAGGACAGGTTTTTGACAGGGAGCGGATATACGAAAAGGTGTGTGGTTATGATGCGGAAGGTGACAGCCGTGTTGTTACGGAACTGATCCGGAGAGTGAGAAAGAAACTGGCGGAATATACGCAGACAGAATACATTGAGACAGTATGGGGGATGGGGTATCGATGGAAAAGATAAGAAATTTATCCTTGAAAAAGACAATGGTTTTATATACGATACTCAGCTTGATTGTCACTTTTTTTCTTTCTGTGTCAATTATTGAGATTGCCGGGCAGATACAGGAGGAGGTCTGGTGGAAGTACGTGGATCAGGACGAGTATTATCAGGCAATGAATGACCGCAATGAAAATTTTGAGGTAGTGGTACCGAGACCGAATCAGAGTAAAATGAGCAGAATGGACTGGCATATTTCAGAAACCTGTGATTTCCTTCGGACGTACGGAGTATTGCTTTTTTCTTTTGCCGGATGTGGAATTGCGGTCAGCCTGTTTTACAAAAATAAATTAAAGAGACCGATTCAGGAACTGAAGATGGCATCACAGATGATTGCGGAGGAAGATCTGGATTTTCATATGGCTTATGAGAACGAGGACGAGATGGGGATGCTGTGCAGGGAATTTGAAAGGATGCGTGGGCAGTTGGAAGAAAATAACCGTAGACTTTGGCAGATGATCGAAGATGAGCGGGTACTGCGTGCAGCGATTGCCCATGATATCCGCTCGCCGCTTGCAATCATGCGGGGATATCAGGAAATGCTTTTGGAATTTGTTCCGGAAGATATGCTTGATCAAGAGAAAATGATGGAGATGTTAAGGGGCGGTATGCTTCAGATTGAACGGATGAACCATTTTATTGATAGTATGAGGAAGATGACGAAATTGGAAGAACGGGAATTAAACTGTTCCGTGGTAGATATCCGGCAGTTGATAAACCAGATAGAAGCTCTGGCAGAAGTCGTGGTGGAAAAATCAGAAAAGAATTTTACAGTGACGACAGTGAGAGAATCTGAAATACTGACTGCGGATGAGGAAATCATCATGGAAGTAGCGGATAATCTGTTGGCTAACGCATTCCGCTATGCCAATCAGGAAGTTAGGCTGAAGCTGACAGTGACACCCCAATATCTGAAAATGAGTATCAGGGATGACGGAATTGGATTTCAGGAAAATATCGACAGGGTGACACAGGCGTTTTATCATGAGAATCCACAGGATGACTTAAAGCATTTTGGAATGGGTATGTATATCAGCCGTATCTACTGCGAACGGCATGGTGGGAAACTGCTGATAAAAAATGTAGCAGATGGCGGTGCGGAAGTTGAGGCAGTGTTTAAAAATTATGTATTAGAAGAACAACAGCAGAAATAAATGGCTGTTGTTTTTTTGTTGTGATTTGTAGGCTATGCTGTTTGTAGAAAAAAGAAAGGCGGGATGACTTATGAAAGCAATCATAAAAAGGAATCTGAAAAATTATCTTAAAAATCCGATATTCTGGATCGGTTTGATTGTTGTTTTAATCAGTATGTACCAGACACTTGCACCCTATCTGTCCATTCATTACGTGAAGTCGGATGAAACCTTCAGGAAGGTAAAAATGGCCTCCGATGGGGATGTTATGGAGGGATGTATTCCGGCAACACCGGATAAGGAGAGAGAACTGTGGGAGAAAGAGATTGTAAAGATACTTCAGGACACAGAGAATGGGTTTGGCATGTCGGAAGTAGAGGCGGAGGCAGTGATATCTGAGATGAAACAGATGAAGATTACGGAGGCGTGTCAGTATCTGAAAACGGAATACCACTTTAATGGTGCCAATTATGTGTATGAGGACGTTTCATGGTATCAGGGAAGCCCGGAGGAAGTCAACCGGTATATCAGAGAAAATCTTGAGAAACATCCATTCTCCTATTATTTCGGAAGAAAATTTACAGATTTTGCAAGCCTGCATATGGCATTCTTTGCAACGGTTCTGCTGGCGTTTTTATTTTTCCAGGATATGAGGAAAAATACTTATGAATTGCTGCACACCAAACCGATGACGGCTTTTCAATATATTGCCGGGAAAATAAGCAGTGGATTTCTCATTATGACGGCGGCACTGGTCATTATGAATATCGTATTTATCATTTTGTGTTACGCCACGGCAGTAAAATCAGGATTTGCTATGAACATACTGGATTTTGTTCAGAATTCGATCCTGTATGTCCTGCCGAACATCCTGATGATCTGCTGTGTGTATGCGGTTACAGCGCTGCTGTTTAAGAATCCGCTTCCAGCGGTTCCGGCGCTGGTTCTTTATATCATTTATTCTAATATGCTGACATGGGATAGCAAAGGACAGTGTCATGCAAGACCATTCTCTATTATGGTTCGATTTCCGGGGAATTTTTTTGAAACGGAATTGCCACATCAGGTATATCTCAATCAACTGCTTCTTGTGGCAGCATCCATACTGCTCATGTTTATAGCGGTGTGGATGTGGAAAAGGAGGAGAGTATATTGAAGAAAGAAGTAAAAATATGTATGCCATATTATAAAATTGCATATTCAATCGCTTTTGTTGTGATATTGAGTGCAATCCAGCCTGTTGTATATGCGAATGAAATCGGGCAGGCAGTAGAAAGAGCTGTTTCGCTTCTGGCAGTCGTTTTCTGTGCAGATACTTATCTGGTGGAAGTGCAGAGCAAACGCTCGGAAGTATTCTGCCTTTATAATCTAAAAAAGCAGGCAGGGGTAGTTTATAAAAGACTATTTGTGCAGGTAGCTTATCTGATTGGAATCAGTTTGTTGGCATATGGACTCTTTTATTGGCAGAAACCGGTGAATCTGACAGAAGAATTAGATGGCGGTGCCTTGTTTGGAATTTATTGTATTGCGATTCCCGGAACTGTTTTGTTTTGGAGTGTGCTTTCCGTAACTGTCAGCAATCTGGTTCGAAACAGATGGATTGGTATGGGTGTCGTGCTGCTTTTCTGGTTTTTCTCTATTTCCGGAAAGGCAACTCAGTTTTTGAAAAACTGGGGACCATTTTCCTACGGAACTTGTGATTTCGGTAAGCTGACAGAGTGGAGATGGCTTGGCGGGAAGGTGCTGTGCGTGGTATTTGCGGGGATGATGCTTGCATTTGTTCCTAAGATATTAAAGAAGAGAGGGTAAGATTATGAGTATAAGAATAGACGATTTAACAGTAACATTTAAAAATGGAGTGACAGCGGTAGATCATGTGGATCTGGAAATCCCACATGGGATATTTGGTCTGTTAGGTGAAAATGGTGCAGGAAAAACAACGTTGATGCGGGTGCTTACAACGGTGCTTGCACCCACAAGTGGAAAAGTTCTGTTAGATGGTACGCTATATTGCGAAGCAAATTACGAAAAGATACAGAAAAAGATTGGGTATCTGCCACAGGAAATTGATCTGTATCCGTCTTTGACTGTTCGAGAATGTCTGGAGTATATGGGAGATCTGGCTGGAATTGAGAAAAGAGAAAGCAAGAAAAGGATTGATTACTATCTGGAGAAGACCAGTCTTGCAGACCATCAGAAAAAGAAAATGCGGCAGCTTTCAGGTGGAATGAAGCGAAGAGTTGGATTAGTGCAGGCATTACTCCATGAGCCGGATTTTTTAATTGTGGATGAACCAACAACAGGGCTCGATCCGGAGGAACGCATCCGTATCCGTAATTTACTGGTAGATTTTGCAGAAGAACGCACCGTATTATTTTCAACGCATGTGGTGGAGGATCTGATGGCAACCTGTAATCAGCTTGCGGTTATGAAAAAAGGTAGATTCCTTTATACAGGAACAATGAGGGAATTATTGAATAAGGCAAGAGGGCATGTATGGGAATGCTGTACAGAGGACGAAAGCCTTGCAAGAGAATTAGAAAGAAAATATCATATTTCCAGTAAGCAGTATACGGAGGAAGGAATTAGATTAAGACTGTTAGGGGAGAATATGCCGTCAGAAAGTGGATGTATAGCTTGTGACGTAACTTTGGAAGATGCATATATCTATGTAACCAATCGATAAACATTGTTAATGAGGAGTGAAAGCTAAATGCTAAGAAAAGCAGGTGATGTTATGGGAAAGTGATGATTCTTACCATTTCTGATTCCGAAGAGGGAATCCTGAATAAAATTAAATCAGTTCTAGCCTGCGAAAGTACGTTAGAAGTTATGGAGATTACAAATTCTGAAAAGTTGACATTCCAAGGTTTGGAAATAGACCAGCTTCAGCGGAGCGTAATCAAAGATGGTAAGGTTGTGGAACTTACCAGACATGAATATGACCTGCTTTTTTATCTGGCCTTATCCCCCAATCGGGTATTTACAAAAGAACAGATTTACCAGCATATTTATGAGGATGTGGAGTCAGAAGTGGATAACCGTGTCTATGGGTTAGTCAAGAATCTGAGAAAGAAAATAGAAGAAAATCCGGAAGAACCGCACTACATAGAAACGATACGTGGTGTAGGCTACCGTTTTCGGGCATAAAAAGAGCCGTCCGATTGGGCGGCTCGAAGTATTTAAACAGCAGTTTTCTTCACTGCCTGTTTATAGTTACCGGTAGCATCGTAATCTCCAGAGAGGAGCAGATTCTGGCGAAATTGCTCCAGTTTGATCTTGAAGCGTTTCCCATCCTCAACAGTCGTAAGCATGGTAAGAGCTTCTAGCATTCCCTGAATATATCCGGTTAGCAGGTAATATCTGCAGGGTTCTTCCGATGGTGAGATATTGGACAGGGTTTCTTCCAGATGTTCCTGACGTTCCCTGAGCCATGCATCCCAGACATCCAGTTCCAAATCAGTCATGGTGTTCCTCCTTTAAATCTGATGATAATCGTCTTTGGTGTGGAGGGGAGAAGTTTCATGCACAAGCATTTTTCTGCTCCAGATCCAAATATGGATTTGTAAATTCAAAAATAATAAGTTCATCCGCATCGAACATGAGCTCCAACTCTTTTAGTGTAGCTGCTGGATATCCGCAATCTCTGAATCGTTCTAATACGTCTGTTTCCGTTTCAAATGGTTCACCGTCTTCCAGCTTTTCTCCGATTATTAAGCCACATGGAGTCAATAGGCTTTCTTCATATAAGCGGACACAATATCGGTCAGGGAAAAATAGGTGTGCTTCATCCGTGTTATAATAAATTCGTTCTCCAGGTTCTATGCTTTGCATCACAAAGGGAACATGATATGCAGCGGCTATCGCCTGATATGCTTCATAAAGTGGAGTCCATGCTGTCTCTAAAGAAAGTAGAATATACGTATCATTCCATTCCATGTAGCTGACATTTCCACGAAGAGATATTCCGGTGGAATCTATTTTCTTGTGGGAAAATAAATTGCCAATCCAGCATAAATCAGGATTCTGGTTCAGAATGATGTAGGTTTCCAGGTCCTCCCACAAGTCATATAGTCCTTCCGGATTTCCTTCTGTATAAAAGATCACATCATCACAGCAGATATTTGCCATTACACATCCACCTCCGTTCCAAAAGTTTCACCCATATTCTGGTTGGAAACCGTAAGGTTTACAGGGGATAAGGTGCCAGAGGCAAGCCATTGTTCGATTGCATCAATTACCTGCTCCAGCGTGTCGTTATAAGCCACATTGCAGTCTTCCAGTCGGAGAAACTGCAGGTATGCTTCATGAAGAAGGCTTGGATCATCACGCAGCGTTTCATATGGAAGGTTGCAGAGTCCGATTCTTTCCTCCAGACGTTCCATGGAGCGGCGGATGAAGTCGCAGGAAATAAATTGTTCCCGGTAGATGTTATAAGCAGCTTCAAGCTGGTCATAGGTCAAAATAAATGAGACTTTCTCGCAAGGATTAGATGGTTGTTCTTTCATGGTAAATTCCTCCATTCATACTATGATTGGCTGGTGGTACGGATTCTCTTTGTTCGGGAGTAAGATGTACCAGTAGTTTCCAGCGCAGGTCGATTTCTCGGTGAATCCAGGTATCATTTTCATAAACTTCATGTGTCAAAAAATTGTAAATTGTCGGTTCTTTTTCTATATCATCCAGATCTGCGACCAGACAAGTTGCCTGATTCACATAGGGCCAGAGTGCCTGTTCGACCATATGGCGTAGTTCCAGTATCAGAGGATATATCTGTCCTACATCATAGGTTTTGGACATGCAGGAGCTGATTTTCTTCAGCATCCCGGAAGTTTGTATCATCTGGTTGATGACGGTACATTGTTCCTCCACATCTGCATCCGGATTCAGGACCAGCCGGTGGAGCAGCACAGATTTTGCATAGGCAGAAGCGGTCAGGTTGATGTTTCTGACCAGTTCTTCATACGGCTGCTTATACTGTGTCTTCAGCACTTCCAGAGGCACATGTTCCCGGTTCTTCTTTAAGGTGGAGAGGAGCCCCGAAAGGCAGCTCTCCAGTTCTTCCATTCTTGTCAAGCACACATCGCCTCCAGCTCCATCGGAACACGGGTGTAGCTGAGACGGTAAATACTGTTGCAGGTCTCAAATACCACACCGTTTTCGGATACTTCCAGAATACTCTGCACCGGACTGGTAGCAAAGGTCTGGTTATAACTATAGATCCACGCCCGTTCTCCCAGATGGAGGGGCAGGGACAGGATTCCGGTGAGGACATATTCTTTCTTTTGGGTGGTGTGTAAGGTTATATTTGTATTCTTCATTGATTTCACGCTCCTTTCCTTACTTAATTTTGTTTGCAATTACGGCAGCGACCAGTTTAGCGCATCCCAATTCCATCTCGGATAAATGCTGTCCGGTTCTGGAACAGAGAAGAAGTGCCAGCGGCTCTCTGTCTTCCCTTAAAATCGGGAAAAAAGCACAAACCGGTTGACGGGTGTTGGATACCGGGTAGACAGGGCAGTTCTCAGCAGAGATCAGTTCCTGGCCGTCCGCAACCAATTCGGCGAGTTCTTCTGTAACGGGAGTGCCTTCCGGAAGATAGATGCCCGCAGATACGAGTATGTGAGCCTCACTGCAAATTGCGATACCACAGTGGATGACACTGTAGAGGACGGAAAGATAGGAAGCCATTTCCTCTTTTCCGTTTAAGTGGGTAGGGCATTTGCGTAAAAGCAGCTCCATTCCCACATTTTCCAGTTCCAGTGCATCTCCGTCTGAGAGCTTCATTTGTTTCCGGATTTCTGCAGGGATGACGATACGCCCCTGAGAGTCCATGGTCCGGATGAGTGCAATATTCATAACTAAAGTCTCCTTTCTTAAAAAGAGGAGAAGCAGTAAAGTACCGCTTCTCTTCTGAAAATTTAGGCAGCGTAAGGCGGAGCCTGTGCTGTCTGTTGCATTTGACTGTTCTGCTGGTCTGCCAGCATCCGTTTTCCGTTATTGATCAGTGATGCAGCAATCACCGTTTCCCAGTTGGAAATATAGGAATCCGTCCGCTTCAGAAGCGTGAACAGATCCATGTCGGTAAGCTGGATGGCTGTCGTCTTTTCGGACTGGAAGCTGCGTGGCTGCATGTAGGAACCACCGTTCTTATTCTGTGCTTTGATGCCTTTCCCATTTACAATCTGGATTTTCCATGGGCTTTTCATAGGCTGCCCTTTGGAATCATAGGGATGTCTGGAGATATAAAACATCTGGGCTGTGGAATAACCGTTCTGATCGGGATTGCCGTAGATCTTGCTCTGGCTCCATTCAAATTCCTGAAAACCGGAAGTGATCCGGGTTAAGAGGAACTGGATCTGTTCCGGTGCCAGGTTGAAACGGGTGATGATATTCCGGTCTCCGGTACCGTTGGAATAATCCTGAATGGTGATGCAGATTAAAGAATGTACTTTATGCCCGTTTTCCTGATATTCCCCTTTGGCATGTAGCTGTGCATAGTTGCCGAGTGGTGCGTAGCGGAGCCGGTCATAAAAGGCAATGAGTGCCCGGTCATTCTGGATCTTGCAGATCTGGTCGGTAATCCGGTTTTGATAAGTTTCATTCATGAGTATTCACCTTCCTTTATTTGAGATGCTGTTTGACAAGCTGTGCCATATTCTTTGGAAGCTCTTCCAGTTTCGTGATATCCAGGAATCCGTCCTTGTAAATCCTGCGGATATTTTCCTTATCGTCACCAATGGCAGCCGCAAACAGGATGACATCCCGTTTTTCGTATTCTTTCTTGATGCCCCGCAGATCTGCCTCTGCTTCCGTTCCGCTGTAGCCGTAATCGGCTGGCTGACCGTCAGAAATCAGGATCAGCAGCTTCTGAAGCTCCGGGCGTGTGCACAAATGCTCTGCTACGAAGCGGAGAGCTGCGCCGTCCCGGTTCCCGTTGCGGTCGCACATATCCATCAGCCGGTAACAGTCCTCATTGTCCACAGAATCAAATTCTGCATAGGAGTAAAGAGCAACGCCGCCTGCATCCGTGGAATGCCCGTAAATGGTGATAGGGATACCGAGGCTTTTACAGAAATCATAAAGGACAATGGCAGTCTTTCTTGCATGTGTCATCCGGTCACCCCAACCCATCGAACCACTCTCGTCAATCAGGAGGGCAACAGCCAGACGTTTTTCCTCTCCTGGAAGTCTGGTTCTGGTAAAGATGGTTCCGTCTGTCTTATAGAGAGCATGGGAGTCCAGACGTTTTCCAAACAGGAGATTCTTCTGCTTTCCGCCTTGCTGTTCTTCTTTCAAAAGCGGCAGGATGGTGCTTTGCAGCTTTTTGGAAGCCCGCAGGAGCGGGGGAGCAACTGTCTGGTATTCATTCTTCAGGTAATCGGAAACACTGGTCAGGCGATGGATGGTAACATGGATGCCTGCATGGGCATTGCCGTAATGAATATCATTGGCTGTTTTCTGCAGTTCCTCGGTCAGTTCCGTCTGACAGTCTTCCTGCACCTTTTCTGCAGCCACATCGTTCAAGATCCGGAACAGATCCTCTGCAGCATGCTCATAGCCGCTGCCCTGATACTGACTGACATAAGTGACGCCGGGGTTGTTTTCATCCAGAATGGTATTGGTCTTTGTAAGAGCGATGCGCCCGCCTTCTTCCGAAAGCACCTGTTTGGCTTCCTCTATAGCATCCTCTTTGGTACGTGGACCGGAAGGAGCATTGCCCTCATCATTCCCGCTTCCTTTTGGGGAAGCTGGTTTGATATTCTTTGGAATGGCACCGCTTTTTCCGGTCGGAAGAGGAGCGCCGCTGCTGACTTCATCCCCTAGAAGATCTTCCAGAGCATCGGCAGCGGAATCCTCGCCATGCATTTCCAATTCCTCCCGTGTTTTTTCGATGAGCGGCTGGATATAGTTCCAGGTCAGGGCTAAGAGCGCATTGGAAACCAGCATCCGGTCAGTGCCTTTTTCCGATTCCATTGCCGTATCCAGAAGATCGGTACAATCGGAAATGGTATCCAGATAATCCCCCTGATAGCCGGTGGGATTGTTGATGTTTCCGGTCCGGCAATAGGAAAGGATCAGGTTGGCAATGATGGAAAATGGCTGGTATTCTTTGTCAATTTGTTCCTGTATGGAAGGAATCTGTTCGGACATACGCAGGTTATTGAGTTCAATCCCCTGTCGGAAGGTGCCGTGGAATTCCTCACACATACGGTCTTCAATATGGATGTCTTCCAGAATGTTTTGAAAAGTTGCGGCGCATCGTGCCAGTGTCAGGCATCCGGCTTTGTCCTTTTCTTCTAACACTTCTTTGATCTCCTCCAGTGCTGTCTGATAAGCTGGAAGGGATAGCTCCGGCTCCTTCGGATAGAAGGAACCGTTTTCCAGACTCCTCAGATGAACAGCGTGGGCTGTGAAATCAGAATAGAGTAAGTGCCCCACTTCATGCCCGGTGAGCCCTGTCAGGCTCTGGGAACGTAAGAAACGGGTGGGGAAAGACTGGGTGATCGGGTTCGCTGCGTTGAGATGTACCTTATAATTGTCGGTATATGCAACGCCTGCCTGTTCGGAAATGTCCCAGTCCAGCAGTACCTGCAGTCCATACCGGTAACGTCCGGTAACGGCTCTGGCAAGGGAGGTCTGGTACTTCTGATAGGCAGCGGAGAGGAATAACTCCTCATCCGCAATGGAATCCTCTTTTGCCCGGATTAGTTTCTTTAAATTTCTTTGGCTGTGATTCACGTGATATTCTTCCTTTCTTTTCTTAGATTTTTTGTCAGCAGTTCCTCCATCGTGCAGCCGTAATACACAGCAAGGCGAAGGACGGCATAAGCCATCGGGGAGGAGTTTGCATTTTCATAATTCATAATGGTTTTCGGGGGAAGATTTAAGATTCTGGCAACTGCCTTTTGTGATAACTTCGGTGTTTTGGCTTGCCGGAGATAAGACAGATTATCTGCCAGATGCTTTCGGATCTGGGCTTCTGTGAGTGCTGCTTTTCTCATAGGCGTGTCCTACGCAGCAAGCACAGTATCCAGACAGCTTTCTTCCACTTCCGTACGGTTCTCAGCATCGGCAGAGGCAGAGGCAAGCACCGTGTAACGGGCCGCTTCCCGGATATCCCCGCAGACCATGTAGGACTGCACCCAGGAAATCAGCTCCCTCATGCCACAGCAGCCATCTGTAATGAGATTTTCCCGGCAGTAGACAGCCATGGATTTGACAATGCGTGTCATCAGACGTACCGTTTTTGCATCCTTGCATCCGGTAACAGCCATGGCACGTTCTACCTGTGTATCCTCATCCGGTTCATCCAGATCAATCACAAGGTTCATTCGGGAAATGACAGACTGGTTCATCTGTTTACAGCCTGCATAGTCATTGTTTGTGGTGATTACGATGGTCGTATCCGGATGACGGTGGATGGTTTCTCCGTTTGGAAGATATACGCTGTTACAGCGGTCTAAAAGGGAGTTAAGTCCAACCAGTACACCGGGATTAGCAATGACCGTAGGCTCCTGTATCTCAAGAATATACCCATAGCGGATGGCTTCGACTAGAGGCGTATCCACATACTGGAAGTTCTGTCCGGAGGTGTGTTCCTTATAATAGCTGTGCATTTCATCAAAAATCGTATCGATCAGCTTCTGGTAGGTGTCCTCGGCAGAAATTTCTTCATCATAGTTTCCGGTCAGCTTCTGATAGGCACCGGAGGGATCTAACTGGATTTCCTGAAAAGACGGGTACTGCCGCTGAAGCCGGGTGCGTTTTCCGTCCACATCCGGAAGAATCTGACCTAAAAGGTCGAATACCTCTGTATTTGCGGAACAGGTAATGCAGCGGTAAGGAAGGTGAAGTGCGGAAGCAATGGCTTTGGCTCCTTCGGTCTTTCCGGTACCTGCCGGTCCCCGTAAAAGAAAATTCCGCATCGGCTGTGTGGTATCCGTTGTCAGTTTTGCGTGTTCGCAGATCCGTTTGATTTCCGGAGGGATGATGTACCACTCTGCCAATGTCGGAACAGATACCTCCTCTTCCGGAGACAGCCTTCGGGATGCGGTCAGGATAAATTTCCCAACAAAATCATCTCTGGAAATGGCTGCCTGTGCTTTCTTAAATCCACTTCCTGGACGTAACACCTGAAAGTCTCCATGGAGCACTTCGGTTGGTGCATAGACCCCCTTCTGGATATTTAACGGTTTGATCAGCGACAATACGCCGTTTGCCGGAAGGTCAATCTTAACACCACCGGTCGGGAGACCTGATGCATAGCGGGTTCTCCGGTAAATGTTGTCGCAGAGAACGGCTGCTGTTTCCGCAGCGGCGTCCAGATCGGGATAACCGTTGTCCCGGTGCGCTTTTAATTCCTGATACTTTTCATTACACTCTTCATCTGCCAGAAAAACCGGCATCAGTGCGAACAGCAGAGCCGCACCGGACTGTTTGGAGTCTTTAAATTCGTATTTTTCCGGTGTGCTTTCCACATCCGGCGGAGGAGTATAGCAGCCTCCGTAAAACTTTCCGTTTAGCTGGTTGTAGACAACCACCTGAAGATCACCGGTTTTGCTCGGATATTCCGCCACAACAAAATTGTTGGATTGGGTACCGACCGCCCCAAGCTTTTCCGGCGGGGTACTGCCAACCGGGTTTTCCAGCTCCAGATAAGCAAGGACTGCCCGCAGGGTAGCTGCATGAAGCGTGGATTTTTTCCGTGGCTGAGTACAGTATTTGGATGCAATGTCATCAAAGATTGCATGGTCCGTATAATCCTCAAATGGTTCCGGGAGTTTGCGTTTGAACCCCCAGGTTGCTACGATGTTATTTGCCATGATTCGTTCCTCCTTCTTATGAGATCCAGGACAGTTCCAGTGCCTGCTCGGTCTCTTCTGTGGTCAATTCATCTTCAGTAAAAATCTCCGTCAATTCGCCCCAGTAATCTTTGGGCGGGAAATGTTCCAGCTTTCCCCGGATTTCCGGTTCAGTGCCGTTCAGAATATAGACATCTCCCTGCTCGTTGATAAACAGCTTTTCATAGCCCCTTGCCTGTAAGTCACCGACCAATTCCATCAGTAGCGGTTTCCCAATCAGGGAATACCATGATTTGGGATTAACGGCTGGTCTGGAATCCGGATTTCCTTCTGACGGTTCCTTTTTATGTAAGGATTCAATGGTCATCATCTGAAGCGTCAGACTGCCACGGGCATCCATGAGAATTTCCGCAAAATTATAACTTCCGGTATTCCGTGTGCGAATCCGTAATGGTTCCCCATCCAGTATCTGGGAGAGCGGTGGTTCTTTCACAAAATCCCATGTGGCATCCGGGAAGGCTTCCTTGAGCTTTCCGGTAATCTGGAATTTGATCTGTCTCCAGAGAATGGTTTCCAGATCAGGTGTTCCTTCCAGATGACGAGTTCTTTCTGGGCGTTTTCGTAGCTTATGCTCCCTGTTTTTCAGGCGTTCCGTGAAAAGCGGGAGAAGATAACTGAACAGCGTGACTCCGATACCGATCAGGGCAATGCCTGCAATCAGAAGCCGGTTGGCATCCTGTGGTACGAAAAGTGCTGCAAGAAACAGTACAAGCACGACAAACTGTAAGAATTTTTTTCGATTTGATTTTTTCATGAGCTGATTCCTTTCTGATTCATGATTCTTAGACAAGCCCGGAAGCTGGATGGGAAATCGCCGCTTCCGGACATGAAAAAGAGGAACTGCATCATCACAAAGATGATAAATGCAATTCCTCAACATAGGGTTCCTTGAGAGTTAATAGGGCAACTGGGATGCCATCTGTTCCGGCACATTTTGAAAGCCGTCAGTTGGCTGACTGCCCGGCATACCTCCGTAATTTGGCATTCCGGTATAACTGCCCTGCGGCGGGTAGCTGCTCTGTGGCTGACCGGTTCCGTTTGGCGGAGCCTGATACTGTCCGCCATTTGCAGGAGGCGTGTAGGCACCGTTAGCAGGAGCCATTCCCTGCTGTGGATAGCCGCCAGGCATTGCCTGATTCTGGTAGCTGCCATTGGGATTTCCCTGCATTGGGTAGCTGCCATTGCCGGCTGCACCGGGCGTTGCCGCACCACCATTCGGCTGGCTGTTCTGGTTTGCACCCGGATGTCCGGTATTGCTGTCAGAACGGTTGGATGGTACAAAGTGCCAGTCCTTGACATTGATCCTCGGACCGGCATTTGCCTGCCCCGCATTCTTTCCTTTCTGATAAATGAACGGATGAAGCTCCAGATCACCATAGATCATCAGCCCGGTTCCTTTCTTTACGCCTGCTTTTGCTAAGCGTTCTGCAAGGAACTTGTTAAAATAGCACTGATAGTAAATGGTTTCTTCCTTTCCATCCTGGCCTCGCTGTGAAACTGCAATGTCCAGAGAAACATATTCCGTACCGGAATTTTTTCCTTGCTGCATCTCAGGATCTCTTGTGGCCCTCCCTAAAATTGTTAAAATTGCTGACATAAAAATTCTCCTTTCTGCCTCTTTGGGCGTTAAAATAGATTAAAATAAAAAAAGTGCCATTATAGCACCGTATAAAACGGCAGTATAATGACACGATTTTCCAAACTTAAACTGCATATGCTTCTGGATGAATGGTCCAGACTCCCATGACGGGACAGCACAAAAACTTAAATACAAGATTATATTAACACAAGATATAGCATATGTCAAAAGAATTAGAACTATATATAGCATATGTAGACGAGGTGGAAGGATAATATCAAAAGAATTTTGGACATAGTTATAAAAGTGCAATATAATATTGTTTAAATCGGAAAATGGAAGGATGAGAAAAATGGAGCAGAAAAACAGAATTCTGATTGTAGAAGACGATACGGATATCAATAATCTTTTATATACGGCATTACAGAAAGCAGGGTATGAGACGGTACAGGCTTTTTCCGGGACGGAAGCGAGGATGCTGTTCCAGATGGATAAGGCGGGCTTTTCTTTGATTCTATTGGATCTGATGCTTCCGGGAATTTCAGGAGAAGAGGTGCTTGCCCAGATTCGGAAACAGGGCAATACGCCGGTTATTGTCCTGACAGCCAAAGACGGATTGGATGAAAAAATCGGGCTTCTTACCAGTGGGGCAGATGATTACATTACAAAACCGTTTGAGATACAGGAGGTGCTTGCCCGGATTCAGGTTCAGCTCCGCCATATGCAGCAGGAGCCGGAACATAAAAGCGTGTCATATAAAAACCTGGAACTGGACCGTGAGCGCTTTGAAGTCCGGATTGCCGGAGTGCTGCTTCCCAAAATTACAAAGCAGGAATTTGCAATTCTGGAGCTTTTACTGGAGCATCCGAAACAGGTCTTCAGCAAAGAAGAGATTTTTGAATATGCGTGGGATGAACACTATATGGGAGAGACAAAGACACTGGATGTACATATCAGCAATATCCGGAAAAAGATAAAAGCAGTAACGCAGGAGGAATATATTGATACCGTATGGGGAATCGGCTACCGTCTGCATTCTTAATCTTTACTCTTTTTTTACTATTTATTTGCGTTTGATTAGGATTTATCCGATATGATAACAGCAGATAAGAAAAGGAGATGAAAGCATTGAGTGAATTGTTATTAAGTACAAATGGATTGACGAAGCAGTATGGTCATCATAAGGCAGTGGATAAAGTAAACCTTCACATAAAAAAGGGTGCTATCTATGGATTTATCGGACGGAACGGTGCGGGAAAGACGACTTGCCTGAAGATGATCAGTGGACTTGCAAGACCGACAGCCGGAGAGATTGAGATGTTCGGGTGTAAAGGAAAAGAACTGGAGAGGATTCGTTCTCGTGTGGGGTGTCTGATTGAAGCACCGGGGCTGTATGGCAACATGAATGCATATACAAACCTGAAAATAAAATGTGAATTGTTTGGTATTCGGAAAAAGGGATACATCGAAGATATCTTAGAGACGGTCGGACTGGAAGGTGTCGGAAAGAAAAAAACGAAACATTTTTCCCTTGGAATGAAGCAGCGTCTCGGAATCGGGCTGGCACTGGTCGGGGAGCCGGATCTCCTGGTCCTTGATGAACCGATCAATGGGCTTGATCCCCAGGGAATTGCAGAGGTGCGTGATACCATACAGAGACTGCGAGATGAACGGAATATGACGATTTTGATATCCAGTCATATTTTAGAGGAATTATCTAAGATTGCAACGGATTATGGAATTATCCATAATGGAAGTCTTCTGCAGGAGCTGACAAGCGAAGAACTGATGAAACGCTGCAGTGAACGGATTGAAATAGAGTTAATCCATCCGGAGCAGGCAGTCCCGATTCTGGACAGAATGGGATTTACCAACTATCAGGTTACAGATAAGAGCCATATCCATATATTTGAACGATTGAATGAAAGCGCCAATGTCAATATGGAACTGGCAAAAGCAGGAATTTTGGTCAATGGAATTTCCATTACCAGTGAAGAACTGGAAACCTATTTCTTGAATCTGACAGGAGGGAATCAAAATGCTTAATATGATAAAAATGGATCTGTACCGGATGGTCCGGACAAAAAGTATGTATGTGGTATGGATTGTGATGGCGGCAGCTATATTCTTCTCCACATCCATGTCGAAACTGGATATTGATACGATGAACAAGGAAGCGGAACAACAGCAGACAGAAAACATTGCAGAAACAGTGAAACCAGAAACCATCAATATGGGAATGTCCGTATTCCTGCCGACACAGCCGGGAGAAAAAGTAACGGTCTTTGATCAGGTATATGCAAACCTGCAGGCGAAGTTTGAGGCGTTGTTTCTGGTGATTTTTACAGTGCTGTTTTCCAGTGCAGATATAGGAAGCGGTTATATTAAAAATATCGGCGGGCAGGTAAGGAGCCGGAGAAACCTGATCTTTTCCAAAGCTTCCGTGTTGTTTGTGTATACGACTGTTACCATGCTGCTTTATTTCATCATTCAGATTATTGCACAGCAGATGTACTTCGGATATCTGGAGTGGGGGAATGGAAGCGAGTTGCTGAGATACTTTGGTATTCAGATTTTGCTTCATTATGCACTGGTACTAATCAGTATGGCGATTGCGGTGGTTTTGAACAGCAACGTGTTCAGCATGACGATTGTTATCTGCCTGTGCATGAATACCATGATTGTCTTATACGGAGTGATCAATCATTTGATCCAGAAGGCAGGTGTGGAGAATTTCCAGATTTTGAAATATACAGTGACAGGAAAGATTGCACTTTTATCCATGTCACCGACCAATAAGGAATGCCTGACGGCAGTTGTGATTGCGGCGGCGTTCGGAATCGTGGTTACATTACTGACAGCATGGGTATTCAGAAAGAGAGATATCTAAATGATAAAACTAGGGTTCGTGCTATTGATAGCAGTGATACTGGTACAAGGAATGTTATTTTGGAAATACCAGCGGCAGGTGAAAGACATCTGCCGCCAGTTGTCGTTTCTGATGAAGCACGACAGCAACATGCTGATTACCAGAGAAATGGATTTTGGAGGCATTGGTGAGTTGGCAGATGTTTTAAACGAATGGCTGGAACTGAAGCGAAGGGAAAAGAAGGAATACTTGAAGAAAGAGGAGATGATTTCGGATACATATACAAATCTCTCACATGATATCCGTACTCCTTTGACATCCCTTGACGGATATTTTCAGTTAATGGAAACCTGTGAAGACCAGGAAGAGCAGAGACGGTATATGAAGATCATACAGGAGAGAATCGGCAGCCTGAAAGAAATGCTGGAAGAATTATTTACTTTTACAAAACTTAAAAACGATTCTTTTCATCTGGAAATGTCATCCTGCTGTATCAACAAGATTTTGAAAGATACCATATTTTCCTACTACGATGAATGGACGGGCAGAGGAATTGAACCGGAGATACAGATTACAGATAAACTGCTGTTTATGAACGGAAATGAACAGGGAATCCAGAGAATTTTTCAGAATATCATAAAAAACGGACTGGATCACGGGGAGAAGAAAATCAGTATTTCACTGGAAGAAGTTGAAAACAACATCCGGATACAGATAAAAAATCAAGTATGTCATGTGGAAAAAATAAATGTAGATCAGGTGTTTGAACGGTTTTATAAAGCGGATGAAGCACGCAGTAAGACTTCCAGCGGTCTCGGCTTATCAATTGCGAAAGAGCTGGTACTTCGTATGGATGGGAAAATCAGCGCCCGGATAGAAGGGAATGAGTTCTGTGTGGAGATTGTGTTTCCAAAATAAAAGGAAAAATTTATATTAAAGCAAGTGAAAATGGGGAATGACTTTATATAGGTTTCATGGTAGAATTACAGTAGAAAGAGAAGAGTCACTCAGTCATTTGTTGTATGAAAGGATGAGTATAATGTATAAAGTAGAACTTAAATTTGATACAAGCAAGCTCGCTCCGGAAACGGTAAATCAGATGTGTGAACAGGCAGATCAGATTTTTGAGCAGGAGGATTTAAGCTGTGCAGTCAAAGCCCTTGGAAGCAGGATTTATCTTGACCGGGGACGCAAGCAGGACTATGGAAGATTCTGGGCAGCAATCTTTCAGTTGAAAAACTCCGTAGGAATTGCAGAGAATTTGTTAGAGTGTTTCTGGTATAACGGAACAGAAAAGGAGAACCTGATTACAGACTTTATAAGGAACTAACAGATGGACAGCTTACAGAGGAAAGGCATCAATTTTGACCTGAATACACAAGCACTAAAGGAATATTATCCGAAAGGTGACTGGCATAATGCATATGCGGATGTAAGGGACTTTTTTGAAGCAAACGGATTTGAGCATATTCAGGGATCGGGATATCATTCGGTGGAAGCAATGTCAGAAGCAAAAGCCATGGCAGTTATTTATCAGATGACAAAAGAATTTCCATGGCTCAATTATTGTGTGAATGTGTGTACCATATCAGATGTACCGGAACTGTTTGATATCTCGCATGTATTTGCCAGAGAAGCGGAACGGTTGGAAAAGAAAAATGCATGATTTGACAAATTATTTCCAATATGTTATATTCATCTCAAGCAAAAAAGGGAGTAGCTGAACGCCTTGAAAGAGGTGGTTTTGTAACCGACAACCGGTATCGAGAGATACCCGTAGCAAATGAGATAGCAAGACTTTTATTGTGGCAGAGGTCATGATAGGAGTCTTTTTTTATTATGAAATATAGAAAATCTGCCGCAATAGTCTGCTAAAAAGAAAGAGAGGATAAACGATGAGTAACGAAATGATGAAACGGGAAATGCAGGAAGCAGTACAGGCAGGGGAGCGGGCGCTTCAGAGCCTTTACGCAGCAAGGGATAAGTTGGGAAGTGCGAGAAACTGGGGCATTTTTGATATGCTTGGAGGAGGCTTTATCAGTGACTTTGTGAAGCATTCTAAAATGAATGACGCAGCTGCGTTGATGGAACAGGCGAAAAGCGATATTCAGCGTTTTCAGAGAGAATTAAGAGATGTGCAGGTTTCCTTGGATCTGCGCATGGAAATCGGCAGCTTCCTTTCCTTTGCGGATTTCTTTCTGGACGGGCTGGTGGCAGATTATATGGTGCAGAGCAAGATTGCAGATGCAAGAGAACAGGTGGATGATGCCATCAACCGGATAGAAAAGATACTTGCTGATGTGAAAAATCGGATGAATGGGGAGGTGTAGCATATGGGATGCCTGGGAAATGTGTTGTGGTTTGTGTTTGGCGGCGCAGTCAGTGGGCTGAGCTGGTGTCTGGCAGGTTGTCTCTGGTGTATTACCGTTGTGGGGATTCCGGTGGGGATGCAGTGTTTTAAATTTGCGGCGCTTAGTTTTTTCCCCTTTGGAAAAGAGGTGCAGTATGGTGGCGGAGCTGGTTCGTTCCTTTTGAATATCATCTGGCTGATTGTATCCGGTCTGCCTCTTGCACTGGAGCATCTGGCGTTGGGTACAGCTTTATGTGTGACGATTATCGGAATCCCGTTTGGTTTACAGCAGTTTAAACTGGCGAAACTGGCATTGATGCCGTTTGGTGCGGAGGTGTATTAAGATGCGATTATTTGATAAAAGGACACCGCTTCAGAAGGAGTGGGAAAAGCTGGAAGTACAGGAGCAGAGATTCCTTCAGAAGCGTTCAGAGAAAAGGGAGAGCATTCTGAATCAGAAACTGGAGGAAAAGATACCGCCGAAACTTCAGAAAACATTGGATACCGCTTTTGCGAAGGCATTTGCTCTGATTTTCGAGAAAGGAACCGGGGTTATTGAAAAGACGTATCAGCGGACAAAACTGGAGCAGGATTATCAGGTGCGGCAGTATATGGCGGATGTAAAGCAGAATTCCAAATCCCTCCGCTCTTTTTCTAAAAAGGCAAGAGATACGGGAACAAAGAATTTACTGCTATCCGGTGTGTCTGGAATCGGGATGGGCGTATTGGGAATCGGTCTGCCGGATATTCCGGTATTTACAGGGATGATTTTAAAGAATATTTATGAGACTGCTCTGCAGTATGGATACAGCTATGAAAGCAGGGAAGAAAAATATTTTATCTTATTATTGATCCGGGGAGCAGTATCCTATGGGGATACACTTTGTGAGATTGACGGGAAAGTAAATGAATTTATCAGAAACGGAATACTGCCGGAAGAGTATCAGGATAAGGAGCAGATCGAACAAACGGCGGGAGCTTTGTCAAAAGAGCTTCTGTATATGAAGTTCTTACAGGGAATTCCGGTGGTTGGTGCTGTAGGCGGAGCTTATGATGCAGTCTACATGAAACGGATCACAGAGTATGCAGAGCTGAAATACCGGCACAGGTATCTGGCGGGGCGGAAAAAGGCAGAGAATGGACAATTATGTAAAAGGTGTAAAAGTTATAGAGATATATGATGCCGCAAATAAGGAATTGCTGGTAAAGTATGATGATAAGCATAATATAGACAAGGTTATTTCTGCTTTAAATATAAAATCATGGAAAGAGACAGAAAAAAGCATAGGTATGAACCCTAAATATACCATAAAATTTTATTGCGATACTACGAACCAAGATGAAGAAAAAGATATAAAAGAAATTACCCTTTATGAAAATGGGGAATATGCTACGATTTTTATTACTTCTCCTGGCGGAGTAAAACAAAACTATAAAACGAGCATTGATATTTCTGAATTGGTTATCTAATAATATTTGTGTAATGAGAATGAAAATCTAATTCTTTCAAGTTTAACTAAGACATTCCCGGAGCAAATGCTCATGGCATTGAAGCGGATACAAACACTATTGTTTGATAGAAATAAGAGAGGTTATTTATAATAAAATGAGCCGCCAGAACTGTAGGGGTGATGCAGTACGGGCGGCTCATTTTCTATCTAAACGGATGTATCCGGAAGTTCCGGCAGTTGATCGGTGAGTTCTTCATATCCGAGAATATCTCCGGCACATGGCATCGATTGCCCTGTTCCCTGCTGTGGTTTCCGGAAGTACAGCCGATACCGATGTCCCTCTAGGAGTTTGATATTCTTTTCCAGTGAGAAGGCGTATTCCTTTCCGTTATCACTGGCAAACCAATATTGCTGGTTTTTCCCGAAGAGTGTCTGTTCCCGTTTCGTGCAGCTTACGTCCAGTGACAGATAAGCATGTGTATGGATCAGGTGGTAGAAACTGAGTGCACGCAAGATGCTGCAGATTCCGATGAGGAGGCTCATGAGGATAAAGAGCCGGTCATGGGTGGCGATCCCGAAGATGCACCCAAAAAGTACACAGAAAAAGCCGATTGCACTGATGGCAACCAGCTTTGTGAAAAATGGTTTTGGCATAAGGTTCCTTCCTTTAACATGTATGAAATGTGATTTGTTTATTCAGGTACAAATTAGCAATAGCCTGCAGCACTGGATACTGGGTATGGTGAATCTGGACATCATCCACAAGTGTTTGGTAAGTTGTCTCCGGTTCTGTGTATAACTCATCCATAATATCCGATTCGTTGTGGATTACTTTTTCCTGCTCCATACTTGTGACAAGCTCAGCGGTCGTGAGGGATACCTTATCAGCCAGCTTCAGAATGGTATCTTCCATCGGTGAAGAGGGTTTCTTCTTTAAATATCTGCCAAACTCTTTTGCACCAATAGTTCCTTCCAGATAAAGCTGAACGCAGCCAAAGAGCCGGATGGGAAAGGTATCCTTCAAGGGAATAATGGTCAGACTGCCGAGAAGGCGATATAAGGCATCCACCCCTGTCAGTCCAATTCCGCTTACAACCAGACCGCGTAAGGAAAGTCGGTTCAGATAGTGTTGGAAGGATAAGCCTTTCGGACCTTCTTTCTGTATCTGGCGCAGGGTATAGGCATCCTGGAGTTCATGGAGCGTCAGAATCTGGAAGGCAAGACAGCTCCAGAGCAGCAGCTCGTCATCCGATAGTCCATATTCTTGTCCATCGTTGATTACAAGAGGAATGGATTTTCCGCCTGTCGTTTTTTGAAATTTTAAGGTTCCGACAGCAGTATAAAGTGTCAGCATAAAAGTTCCCTCCTTCAAGGTTAAGTCAGAAGTGCATAGAGTGCATCATCCTGCTGTAATAGTTTCCGTGCTTTGCTCTGCCATGCCCGTACACGATTGGCTGGTACTTGGTAGTGTTTTGCCAAGTCAAAGCTGGTATATCCCTGCTGTTGCAGATAGAGGGCTACAATTCCCTTCTGAATAGTTGAGGACTGTCCGGTGCCAAGCTGGGTTAAATGCTCAAGAAGCAAGGTCTGGTTTGTGTCCTTTTCCGGGTGAGTTGTTTGTGTATCCTCGTAGGAAAACAAATCACGATAATGGAGATGTTCATCTTCAGATGATGCTTCGTCCAGAGAACAGAGCATGGAGCGGTCACGGGCAATTTTCCGCCAGTAGTCAAAGATGGCATGACGGATGATAGTTTTGGCATAAGGCTGGAATGATCTTCCTTCCTCAAATCCGACAGCCGACCGGCACAAAGCCAGATATCCAATCTGACATAATTCCTGTTGTTCTTCCTCAGTTACATAGGCAGCGGTGCGGGTCATGGAACGAATCATGATCGGAACCAGATCCATGGATTTTTCCACCAGTTGTTTTTGCTTTTTATTTAGTGGTAAGGTCATCATCAATCACCGCCTTTCAGCTGGCTGCCCGGAGGCGGAAGGGAATATGGTTGTTCTTTAAAACATCTGCGGATTCCCGAATGAGCTGGTCGCACATATAGTTGCTGAACTGTCCGATGTGAGCCTGCTTATCTGTCAGACAGAACTTATCTGCCACCCAGCGATATGCTTCCGGTTTGGAAAGGATGCCCTGTTGCCAGATCTGATCGAAAATTCGATGTGCCTGAATCCGCTTTTGACGAAGCTCCCGGTTGGCGAGCGTTCCTTTTGGTATCTTGGTTCCCGGATGTACCCCGACATAGGAATTGCAGGATGGATAGTGGGAGCAGACATAAACCTGTCCGCCATGAGAATGCGTTCCATATACAAAGGATGCATCTCTTAATATTGCTGTTCCGCCGCAGTAAGGGCAGCGGATGATTTTTGGTTTCTTCATCTGTTTTCACCTCGCTTGTACATACACGATACGTAACGTGTACGTGAATAACCAGTACGTACTGTATACTTATATTGTAAGTAAGCAGGTGATGAATTCCCATAGGACGCAAGCGGATACTGATCCCAGATTCGGACTAAATGGCACGAATCCCCATTTTTCAGATGCCGGGATAGAAAATTGCTCGGATGAGCGGGAATAAGCCGCTGTCTGTGAAACGTGGATAATTAACCGGTGTAAAGATGAACTTCTCACAGAAAATCCGTAGCAGGAATAAGCTGATCAGTACCAGACAGAGCAGGTAAGTGTTCCTGCGCCTTCTGGTCCATGGCTTTTTCGGACGGAATTTCACATACAGGACAAAAATCATGGGAATAAATATCAGGTTCGTAAAGACCTGATCGATACATTGGATGATTGAAATTACGTTTAACATAGGCAGTGCCTCCTTTCTTTACATATCCTGTACGTATAAGAGCCTGAAAGTGCAACTTTTTGTTACCAGTCATATTGCTGGTTCTCCTGAAGCCGGAGCAGTGCCGGAATGGGACATGGCTTTAAAGGCAGCTTCTGAGCGGCCAGATAGGGCAGATAAAGCTCTGTAAAAGCAGCAATGCTCATGCTTCCGGTACATTCGGTTGGCTCCGGTATCCGGGGAAACAAAAGCGCTGCATCTGAAAGAGGGAGGATGCAGGGGCTTCCCGTTTCATCCGGATGGAATAAAAAGCCAGAGTTCTCACAGCTTTCCTGTGCGTTACAAGTGCGGCACCAGACGTAGATACAGGAGTGCCAGTTCCCTTCACAGAGGTTCAGAAAATGACGGATGTGCTTGGCATCTGTCTTGCAGTGGGGGTGTTTCATATTCATCACCTACTAAAGAAGCAGGCAGTTCCATGTGGGAGCTGCCTGCAGGAGTCTTCGTTATGAGTTACTGATGTTTCTTTTTGCGTTTGAAGTAAACGATGCCCAGGACACTTGCACCTGCAAGTGCAGCTATGGCGATTCCGGCATACAGGAGAAGCGGCGTCTCATCGCCGGTCTTTACAGGCGGAGCTACCGGAGGCGTCTCCGGTTCTTTCGGAAGCTCCGTCATGTGTACGGTCTGACCTTCATCCTTCAGATCCTCATGGGAAGCAATCTCATGCTCGGTTTTTCCGTCTGTATAGTAGAGCTTTTCAAAGACAACCACATCCTGTCCGGCAAGAGCAGAAGCGTCGAAGGTAAAGGTAACTTCCACAGAGCCGCCAGCTTTTTCTGCTTTAAATTCTGCCTGAGCGGTAACTGGTTTTCCGTCTTTTAACAAAGCCTCTCCGGTTTCCTTATTCATCAGGGTTCCGATGACTTTGTACTCAGATCCAGGCATCAGACCATGATAAGTGACCGTATCTACGATAGTCGCTTCCTTGGAAGCAGAGACATCCTGATCCCCGTCACTGCCGTCTTTGGCTGTGGTTTTGATTTCCGGGAAGTAGATGGTCTGGTTGGCATCTTTGATGTCCGCATGTACCGCTACTTCGTGATCTTCAAAAGTCATTGTTTCAAATGCCACGAGCGTTTTTCCGGAAAGTGCAGAGGCATCAAAGGTAAAGGAAAGCTCTACGCTGCCGTTAGCTTCTTCCGGAGTGAAACTTGTTTCTGCAGTCACAGCTTTGCCATCCACATCGAAAGGTTTTTCGGTTTCCGCATCCATGAGTGTTCCTGTCAGCTTGTACTCTTTGCCTGGGATCAGGTTTTTGTATTCCACAAGGTCTGTAAGCGTCAGTTCTTTTTCCGGTTTTGCATAGTGTGTGCCGGAAGCAGCATCTGTTGCAGTGGTTTTGATTTCCGGGAAGTAAATAGTCTGTCCTTCATCCGCAATGTCTGTGTGTACGGCAACTTCCTTGTCTTTGTAAGCCAGGGATTCAAAGACAACTACTGTTTTCCCTTTTAAGGAGCTGGCATCAAAGGTAAAGGTAACATCTACCGTACCAGCGGATTCTTTTGGCTTGAAGGATGCTTTTGCTGTCACCGGTTTTCCGTCTGCTTCGACTGGTTTCTTTGTTTCTTTATCTATCAGAGTTCCAGTCACTTCATATTTCTGGTTAGGAACCAGCCCCTTAAAGGAAACCGTATCCACCAGCGTGATTTCTTCCTTTGCACAGGAAATATTGGAGTTCGTGTCCGCATCTTTCGCAGTAGTCTTGATTTCCGGGAAATAGATGGTCTGGTCTTCATCGTTGATGTCGGTATGGACTGCAAGCTGCATCTCATCCTGATATAATTCCTCGAAGACAACGGTTGTTTTTCCCTTTAAGGAAGTTGCATCAAAGGTAAAGGTTACTTTGACGGAGCCGGAGGATTTCTTTGCAGTAAATTCAGTTTCAGAAATCACCGGTTTTTCATCCACAAGGATTGGTTCCCCGGTTTTTTTATCCATTAAGGTTCCAGTCAGTTTGTATTTCTGGCCCTTTTTCAGTCCTTCGTATTCCACAACGTCTTCAATGGTCACTTCTTTTGCCGGCTGGCTCATGTGTGTACCGGTCTCGGCATCCAGAGCAGTCGTGCCGATCTCAATGGCATCATCGGTCAGAGTTCCAACCTGTATCAGAACAGAATCCTTATAAACCTTGACTTCAAAGGTTAAAAGATCCATGCCTTTGTTGGAATCACAACGCTGTTCCGCCAGAGTGTAAGTATCGTAAATGAGAGCGCCTTTGGAATCATCCGGTTTGGAGGTGCCGAACCAGATGCCGTCTTCCGAAGACTCACCCCGGTTGGTATTTGCGGTATGTTTGTTCCATTTGGAGGAAGTGCTGGCATAACCGTTGGCATCTGTCACAATCACATGGCTTTCGCCTGTTGTTTTGGAAGTGATCTTAAATGGCACATTTGCCAGACGGTTCTGGCTGCCGTCAGCAATCTTGACAAATTCCAGATCCCCGCGGATGACCTGATTGGAGATGGAATTGTCTTTTGCAGTCAGTTCCACGATTTTTCCCTGTTCTGTGATGTCAAATTCTACAGAGATCTTTCCGCTGTTCAGATAACCGGAAGGTGCAGTTGTTTCATCCACACGGTAATGTCCGAATGGGAGAGCATCTTTTGCAGTTGCAGCAGAACCGGATTTATCGGCAGTAAGTGTAAGGACAACCTGATCTTTCGTGTAGGATGTTCCGTCTACTAATACCGGATTTTCATTTAACGTAGTGATCGCAAAGACAGTACCTTCCAAAGTGGCAGAACCCTGCGGTTTTGCTTCTCCGGTCTCGCTGTCACGTTTCTGGATCTTCACTCCGCCACGGATGACAGATTCTTCTATGGTAGAAGACTGGTATACCGAAACCATTTCCTGCTTACCGTCACCTGTAATTTTCTGTACGAAGACAGTTGGATTGAGCTGGTATCCGGCAGGGGCTTTGCTTTCCTGTACCGTTATGGTACCGAGCGGAAGACAGACGGTCTTGCCATCACTG
This sequence comes from Blautia sp. aa_0143, assembly GCF_004167315.1. Taxonomy (NCBI): domain Bacteria; kingdom Bacillati; phylum Bacillota; class Clostridia; order Lachnospirales; family Lachnospiraceae; genus Blautia; species Blautia sp. aa_0143. The sequence goes on along the minus strand of NZ_RCXU01000020.1, from coordinate 13,614 downwards.
GTATAGTAAAAGGCATCGCCGCTTACAAAGGAATCTTTGGTAAAATGCATCTTTCCGGAAACATCTGTTTTTAATACCCAGGTACGTGCCGGTTTCTTTCCAGCTTCCGCAGGATCACTGTCAGACTGCTCGGTATAGAACTTGACTGTAAATTCTGCGTTTGCAAGGGAAGCTGCTCCCTGTGGGGAGGCTTTCTTTGTTTCGGCATCCAGCTTTTCAAGCACCAGATTCATGGGATTATTCTGCGGAATATCTGTTACGTTTGCAGCAGAAGTCTGTTCTGCTTTTACGGTGACTTTGTGAGCTTTGGTGTCTACAATGTAGCCTTTGGAAGCAGAGAGCTCTTTTATGGTATAATCGCCTTCCTCCAGTTCGCCGGATCTGGCATACCCGTTTTCATCAGTGGTCAGTTTCTGGATGAGCTTCTCACCCTGATAGATCCCATACACAGCACCCTTTAAGCTGTAATTCGGATTCCCGTCCGATACGCTTCCGTTGGCAGAAGATTTTTTCAGTTCGATCCAGCCGTTTGGAACCTGATACCAGCTTCCGGCAATGGTCTGGCTGCCCTGTCCCGGAACGATGAATGCCCGGAAGCCTTCCGGCGGGTTCGGAAGTCCCTGAATGGCACTGGCTACTTCCAGTGCTTTATCAATATAGGACTGCGGGGCGCCATGGAAAGCTCCGGTGTCAGCGGAATTACCGGCATAGATGTAAGCGACAACCAGATGTCCGATGACATAGCTGTTATCATCACTCCAGCCACTGAAATATTTATCCTTGACGACTTTATCGTAGCCGTAACCGCCGTTTAAGTAGTAGAGCGCTTTTCTGAGCGGGGAGTTCTGGCTTAAAAGGTCATAGGAATAGGAACCAGAGGAAGGTGTTTTCTTCAGTGGTTCCACGCAGTAGGCAGTATTGCTCCCGTCAAAGCTCATGCGGGAGGTAAAATAGCTGCCGTAAGGGATATTGGCACCTGCCTTATAGCTGATGGTGCCGTCGGCTGCATGAACCGGAAAACTGCCGGAAAACAATGCGCCGACTGCGACAAGGACTGCCAGCAGCATAGCCAGCGTCCGTCTGGTATAGGATTTGTATGTCTGTAACATAAGTCTCCTCCTTCTTGAAGTTCAAATGAAAAGGGCAGCGTCAGTGCTGCCAAAAGTTACACAGCCTGTTTCTTCTGTTTCGCAAGGATTTCCAGAAGCTCCTGCCGATCTGTGGTAATCAGCTCCTTTTCCAGATTGGAAGCCTTAAATTCCACAGTGATGTTATTGTTGTTGGTTGAGATCAGACCGTTGCCCCGCTGGAAATGGGTGATGTTCATTACTTCTGTTTCCGATAGATGCAGGATAGTCTTCACCCGCTGTGCCTCTTCATCCTCCATGTTCAGGATAATCTTGGTCTTGCAGTTATTGATGATACCCTTGCCGTACTTCCCGTCATCCAGAGCAAAGAAGTCGTTTAAATCCTGTGTGGCAAAGATGCCGGCTCCGGAGTAAGCACGGATGATCTTGGCAATCTCCAGTACGAATTCCGCTGCAAGCCGGTTGCTGGATGCACCGATGAGCTGCCAGACCTCATCGACAAAGATGGCTTTCTCTTCGGTACGGTTTTCCTTCGCTTTATCCCAGACATAATCCAGGGCAACGAACATGCCGACCGTTAAAAGATCGCTGGAACCGGTCAGTTCGGAGATATCCAGTACCGTATATTTATTGGTCAGGTCCACATTGGTCTGCTGGTTAAAGGAAGAAGCAGAACCGTGAACCAGGCGGTTCAGGATATGAGCCAGACGTTTGGTATCCTCGCTTTCCAGCAGGACATTGTAGACATCCTCCAGAATGGGCATCTTTTTGTACTGCTCCGGATGCTGCGGATCTGTCAGGGATTCATTTTTATGTGTAATCCCTTTTCTGGCATAGGTTTTGATTAGGGCTTCATCCAGAAGCTGCTTCTCCTCATGGGACATATCCGGGATCAGCAGACTGAAGAAGATGTGAAGCCTTTGGATCTTGCCTGCCAGTGCGGAGGCATCCAGTGTCGGTCCGTCCAGCAGTTCATTTACAGAATTGTCTACCTTCCGGATTTCCATGATGTTGATACAGTTCTTACTGGCAGGAGAGATCTGGATAAATTCTCCGCCGACATTCCTTGCAGCCCGGTAAAATTCGTGTCCCTTTAGCGGAGCGATGATGAACACCTGGATGCCTTTTCTTCGCATCCTTAGTGCCATGGTCTGCATGGTGAAGGTCTTTCCTGCTCCCGAACAGCCTAAGATACAGATGTTGCTGTTCTTGTACTGCCTGGAATCAAAGATATCCGCAATGACCAGGGAATTGTTATGCTTGTTTACCCCAAAGAGGATTCCGTTATCATCGCAGATACTGTAGCTGACGAAGGGATAGCAGCTTGCCGCCCCGGAAGTCAGTACGTTCCGCTTGGACAGCTTAAAAAGCTTCTTGTCCAGATTTGCCAGCGGCAGAGAGGATAAAAATCCCTGCTCCTGTAAAAAGTAGCAGGAGTGTAAGTTCATATCCTGCGAGATCAGGAGCTTTTTCATTTCCTGAATCCGCCACTGCAGTTCTTCCAACGTGGAAGCAGTAATGGTGATGAGAAGATTCATGTAATAGAAATCTTCGTTGTTGGCAAGTCCCTGCTTCAGAAAATATCCGGAGCGGATGGCAGAATCCAGATCGTCATAATCAGTGTTGGTATCGGACGCATCCTTTAATTTGGAACGGTTGATACGGATCTGCTGACCGAGACGCTGCTGAATCTTGTCCTTTGGCTGTTTCTGGAGAAAGAAATCAATATCAATCCCTTCCCCGGCATTGACAAGGAGTGACAGCCATCCGGGAGTTACCCGGTTTTTGTAGCCGTCAGACGGCACAAGCAGGTAGGAATGGTAAAGCCCATTGATCTGCACATAATGGGAGTGCTTGAAATCCACACTTTCCGGTGCGAGAAACTCGTTGATCCGGATGTGATCCAGTTCCTCCATGCGATTTTCCTTTGTATAGGCGGACAGTACAGTGCTGATCCGGTTCGAAAGCGGAACCTCCGTACAAAGGGTACGGTTTAAAAGGGTGTAGAGAACATCCGTAGTAAATTCATCCTCATTGTCATGGGAGACCACTTCATTCCCGCACTGGTATAGAAAGGTTTTGGCGGTCTGGGAGGCTGTCTCAAGAGCAGCAAGGATTTCCCGTTCCTCTTCCTTTCGGTTTGCGTTGAATGGTTCATATTCAAAGATCAGAAAGAACCGTCTGGATACTGCTTCTCTGGAACTTAAGTTCTGGACAAACTGGATGTAGTCACGCTGCAGTTCCTGACAGTGGGGATCGGTTTCCCGCTCCAGCTCCAGCTGGGACTGCTCCAGATGCTTATTGATGTCTGCTTTTTTGGAGATCATCTTGATCTGGAGTTTGACAGGGCTGATCTTTAAGTAACTGATAAAGCTGTAGATAATGCCCTGCTGTTCCCTGGCACTTCGAAGCAGAAAGTTGATTGGTTCAATCTCCAGGATCTTCACGTACCGTCCGTCTGTGGTATAGACGATTCCGTTTGCGATTTTTTCCACCGGAAGATAATCCTCCAAGGTCTGGTCTTTCTTTCGCTTTTTCCGGGAAACGGGTTTTGACGTGGCAGATGAGGTGTCCTCCTTGGAAACCACCTTTTTTTTCTGCTCTTTTTTTGCAGCCCGCTTTTCGGAAACTGCCCGTTTTTCTTCCTCCTTTCGTCTCCGGGCTTCCGTTTTTTTCTGTATTTTTATCTGTTTCGCCGCCTCTTTTTTCTGTCGGCTGGCTTCTTTCTGCTCCCACTTCAGATAACGGATATCTTCCTTTGCCTGTTTTTTGATGCCCCGCTTGGTGGAGGTATCAAACTGCCGGTGTTCTTTTTTTTTACTTTTTGGCGGAGCTGGTGCGTCCGGTTCAGACTGTGGGGGAGCCGATGCCATTACTTTGGAAGGCTCTGCCATTTTTTCTGCTTTCCGGTGTTTCTTTGTCTTTGGCTCTTTGAAACGTGGTTTCCTGCGTGGCTTTCCTTCCGGAAGACTGTCGGACCTCCAGATTACCCTGCGGTTCACTACAAAACGCAGGGCATTCATCAAAAAGGCAGTGATGCTCTCCCCGCCGATTCCAATCAGGGCTACCATTGCCGCTGGAAGTGCGGTCATGCAGAGAATGATGATGCGGGCAGTCAGGGACAGCGGCAGGTGGAAAACAGGGATACCGATTGCCAGGGAAAGAACAATGCTTTCTATGGCATTGCGGATGTCAAAAGTTCCGTTTAGGATCTTGCCTTTCTCAATGAAGTTGGAAGGGATAAAGGAAACCGGTGTTTCTTCTGGCTGTGTCATGGCTGCACCTCCTTTTTCGTATCTTTCGCATCTTCGGAAGGCACAGAGGCACTGCCGGATTCTGTGTCCGGAGCTTCCGGGCTGTCAGAAGTATCCGGATACCCGCCTTCCTGCAGGTGTTCAATGTCCTGCGAAGTCAGGGACGGCAGGGAATCATCGGTTTGCTTTTCGTAAACAGTCGTATCTGCAGAGACCTGTACCCCGTCTTCTCCAAATAAAAACACACCCGTCGGGGTGTGATAGGTAACCGGAAGCGTATCCTGATCGGAAAGTGAAAACATCAGGCAGACGGTTGTTTCGGTAGGGTAGCTGGTTTTTTCCGGCAGGAAGGTGATGCTTGTCTGTTCTTTTTTGACATACTCTTTTAGGTAGACAGGAAACTGCCCTTTGAGAGAAGCAATCTGGCTGTCGGAGAAAAATGCTTTTAAAGCATCAAAATCCAGATATTCCGGCATGGGGGTATCAGAATTTGTTTCTGTTGTTTCCTTTGCCGGTTCCCTGCCTTTGTTTCCGGAAGCTTCTTTTTTCTGGCTTTTCCAGAAACTGGGGAGAACCAGTCCGGCAAGCAGCAGAAACAGCATCAGAAAAATGGAAAGAATCACTTTTGTTCTGTTCATAATGGCTCCTTTATTTTTTGTCGAAGATCCAGTAGGCATTTGCCGTAGCATGGATTTCCGACATCATATCAAATTCACGGTTAATATAGTTCTTTGCGTCACTGTCATTGGGATCATTGACCAGTACCTTGCCGTTTGCCGTAACACCTCGGAGTACGATGAAGTGTCCGCCGCTGGTGAAAAGTCCTGCCCGCTGAGAGGAGATGACCGGACAGCCTTCGGAGAGTGCCTGAAGTACCGTATTGGCATTGCTGGTCTGTGTGACGCTGCCACAGCCGAAATGACTGGCTGCAGCCTGAAAGTAGCTCCAGTAGGTTCCAACTCCCGGCTTGTAATAGGAATTCCCGCACCATGCCACCGCATCCGGAGGGGTAATGGTATTCCCGGTCAGGTAGCTGGCGATCATGGCAAAGCTGGTAGGCCCGCAGCCGGAAGATGCGATGGAGCCGCCGCCATAAGGAATGTTCCCGTAATCGGTCTGGAGATAGTGCGGAATCTGCATTCCGTTTGCCGGATAGCTTCCGCCGGTATTGGTAATCTGATAATACCGGAGAACATGCTCCACATATTCCTTGTCCCCATACCGGGCATAATGCCAGTTCGGACGGGCACACATCATATCCGAATAAGCAATGGCGTTTTCTTTGGTATAACCGCCGTCACGTTCCATTGCCCAGTCGATATAGCCGGAGCCGTAATTGTAACCCTGAAGCGCCAGCTTGATGCGGTCCAGGTCGGTAGGTCCGGTACATCCTGCTTTATCCAGTGCATACTTTAATTCCTGAATCCCACATTCGATGGAATAAGCAGGATCGGTGATGCCGTTGGGGACATGGGGGTATTTCTTATTAAAGCCGCCTTCTGCCGCCTGCATGGGATCGCTTCCACGCCCGCCGCTTTCCTGCATCATGACTGCCATGAGGAGTTCCACATAAGCTTCCATGCCGTATTTCTGTGCGACCTGCTGGATGGTAGCCCGGTAAGCCAGCACCTCATCGCTGACACCTACCGCCATGGCAAGACCGGAAGCGGAGCCGCCAAAGAACATGGTCAGGTTTTCCACATAACTGTCTGCCGTTTTTTTCTGCTTATCGGTCAGATGAAAGACGTGATCTGCAAAGTAGGCATCTCCGGCATAGCTGACCGTGTAGGTATGGCGGGTAAAAGTAACCTTTCTGGGTGGTGCATTTTCCTCTTCCGCCGGAACTTCCACCGTGGCCGTTTCTGAAGTAACGTCATAAGAAAAAAGCCCGTCCTCGTTTTCCCGGATCAGGCTTTTGAGTTTGCTGATATTTATATTTTTATAGTCATCCTGGCTGGCACAAAACTGTGCGATGAGCTGGTTCGCATTTACGATGATACTGGAAGCGTAAGGATCGCTGATAGAGGCAGTATCTCCTTCCGGGAGTCTGGCAATTTCCGCATTGATCTTAGCAAGCAGTGCATCATGGCTTTCCTGAAGCACCTCCACGATTGCCTGATTGGAAGCCCGGATATTTTCACTGATTACCGTGTTGCTGGTCAGTGCTCCGGTATTTTCAGAGAGGTCTCCGAAGACGAGTCCCGGAAGCATGACAAGGAACAGAATGGGAAGCATCAGTACACCGCCGACGGCTGCTCCAGTTTTCGCAAGGGTGCGCCTGTGCCGGAATACTGTACCGATGACAGCAAGAGGACTGCCCATCAAGGCTGTTTTTGGCATGTTACATACGCTCCTTTCGCTGTGGGGCTGGCGGCAGTTTCTGGACAATGGATTCATTGTAGGCTACTTTGCCGCTGCCGGAAGTATATGGTGTTTTTTCGACCGTATCCTGTGCATACTGCTTGTACCAGGTGGAACCATCCACGGACTGTACCGTAGAGTAGGAGCCCTGAGTAGGAGCTGCATACTGGTCGGCATGGTACAGGGCAAAATCCCGGTTTCCGGAGCTTCCGGTTTCGGTACCGGTGATCCTTCCGCCACCGATTTCTACATTATCATAGGAAGAACCGCCGCCCGGATTGATGCCCATATAGGAAGTAAAGGCTTTCTGTGCGTCTGCTCCCTTGATGGAACCTACCTGACCGTAATTTCCCTGTGCAATGTTGCTGATGACCTGATTGGCAAAGTCTCCGCCTTTGTTCAGGGATGACTGGTAGAGCATGTTTCCGATACTGCTGTGTTCGGTATAACCGGTTGCGGAATTGACCGCTTCTCTTTGTACCTGTCTTCCCACTGCCCCGGCAAGCCCGCCGGATAGGAAGCTTCCTGCGACAGCCGCACTTCCGGGAGAAGAGGCTTTGTGGTAGCCGCCACCACCATGGGAACGCATGGAACCGGTCAGGCTCCGTCCTGCAATCAGAAGTTCAGCCATCATGTTTCCTCCGGTATTGCCGACATTGATGCCAAGCGATGCCAGAAAAGAATCAATTTTCTGGGATACCTTTAAAAAGGCAATGGCACACAGGAACCAGACGAAGACATTTCCGGTTACCGCTTCCTTTCCCTGACTGGCAACTGCCGCTTCCACGTCTGCTTCCGTAAGCTCCGCTGCAAAGACCGGCATGGAGCAAAACAGTACCAGACAGGCAGTTAGTACCAGGAATGGTATGAGTTTCTTTCTAAGTTTCATTTTGGTCCTCCTTTCTTATAGGGATAACGGATTGGCAAGGAAGGTGCCGACCATAGAAGTAAACAGCCGCAGGCACCACGCATTCATCAGAAGCAAAAAGAACTGGCCGCCAAGCATCCGGCACCAGCTTTTGAAGATATTTCCGGTTGACTGGCTGGCACCCATGGAAAAAGCTGCCGGGGCTGTGTAGACCAGTACCCCCAGAAGAATATAGCGTTCTGCCGCTTCAAAGAGCAGTTTGATGTAGTTCCACGCCAGAATCAGTACCAGAATCAGTGCAATGATGGCTACCGCCCCATTTGCACAGACTCCCAGGATGACTGTGACTACGGAGTTAAAATCCGCAAATTTTAAAGGCGGCAGGTCTTCCGTCAGAATCCAGTTGTACGGTGTTCCTGAAATCTTCAGGAGCAGATCCACAATATCTTTCGCATAGAAGGTGAGAAAGATAAAGAGGAAGGAACGGATGGACAGCTTAATGGGATCTTCCGCTTCGATACCGGCTCCCATAAAGTAATTTTTAAAGAGCTGCCATACCCAGTTTAAGAGGATCAGCCCGATGCCCAGTGCCAGAAAGACCTGATACATGGTCTCGGCAGCAGGAAAGTAGCGAAGAAACGTATCCATGGAACAGCCCAGAGCACCGAGGACTGAAGTGGTGATCAGATCCAGAATGTTCATGACCTGTTCGGCAATCCATTCCACGATTCCGTCAAGTATTCCCATAGTGGCATCTCCTTTCGTCTATCCGTTCCATTTTCCGCCTGCAAAGAACGGGGTGATGTAAGCCATGATAAAGCCAAGCCCGTTTAAGATCGCCCAGGTAATGACGATACGCTTGAGCCATGCACGTGATTCGTCCACGGTTTTTCCGCTTTTGGAAAAATTCATCATCAGAAGGGCAACCGATGCCGTTACGACTGCAGCAATGGTGGAAATGAGGATAATCTGGTTATAGACATCCTTCATGATCTCATTGGCTTTGGTCCAGATGGTAGCGGCAAAAACCGGCTGTGTGTATCCGCAGAGGACTGTGACAGCCAGAAATGCAGCATACAGGCATCTGCCATAATTGACATGCCGTTTTGTGTCCGGCGGAGCGTTTTTCAGTTTGTGTTTCACGTAAAAGTACCTCCTTTTTATAAGAGCGGCAGGAGAATTACCTCCCCTGCCTTTGCTTATGGTTTTCCTGCCTCAAGAAAGGACGCAGCCCGGTCAATGCAGGCTGCGTCCTAAATCAAAGTATGAAATTGTAAAGATCCTCCTATCTTACAGAAAAAACGCAGCTTATTTGCCGCAGGAGAGGCTTCCCATACGGCAGTGCTGCGTTTCGTTCTGCATATAATTTTGACAATATCAATTTTAACATGGGTAAATTACCGCTACAATCGCAGGACTGTGCCAGTTACAGACGATGGAGTGCCAAAAATGTGACCAACGCTAAAAGCGTTATAAATGCAATCCTTATGGATACTGTAAGCGTGATTTGCAACCAATTATACTGGATTTACATGACTAATGCTTTAAGCGTTAGTGAATACTGGAAGGAGGAGGTGTGCGTGTGAAAGGAATGGGAAAGGCAATCCGCAGGTACAGGGAAGAGGCAGGAATTACGCAGGAGAGACTGGCTGAACTGGTGGATATCAGTACCAACCATCTGGGTGCGATTGAGCGGGAAGTGAAAACACCTACGATGGAAACATTTGTAAAGCTGTTGAATGTATTAGGTGCGGAACCGAATGAAGTGCTGAAGGAAGTGATTCCTCTTACCAGAATGGAACATACTTCTGTAGTGGAAGGAAAGCTGGAAAGGCTCACACCGAAGAAGCAGGAAAGCGTGCTTCGGATGCTGGATGTGATAATTGAAGAGATGATGAAATAGAAGCTGTCTGCGAAATTGCCGCAGGCAGTTTTTTTGAAAGCTGTATATGCAATAAAACACATAAAAATATGCGATTTATGATGAAAGTGATTGCAAGATTTGATATAGTAATCCTAAAAGCATTATAAAACTAATTCTTAAAGGATGACTATAATATGAAAAAGGGATATGTGGGATTATTGGCATGTGCGTCAGGAATTCTGATCGGACTGGGAATCAGCCGGCTGGATCTGACAGGTTATCTTGAAAAAACACAGGAGCAGGAATATCACCCGGTAGAAAGAAAGGTGCCTGAATCAGTAGAAAGCAAGCTGAAAGATCCAAAACAGTGCTGGCTGTGTGGAAGCGATGAACGGAGTATGATGGATTATTTCCGGAAGTTTGACGATCTGGGAGTGATCTGTACCAATCACTGGTATGTGATGGATATGCATATCCGGAATCATGATGAGGACGGGAATCTTACCGGCCCGCAGGGAAACGGGCATATGGGTTATACCGGGACAGGAGAAGGCGGCTGCTTTTTCCATACGGAGCAGATGTCGGATTACGGGATTTCCGAAGTATCGGTGGATTACGGGGAAGATAGTATCTTCGATGTGAAAAAAGTACAGAACCATCTGTGTCAGGAATGCCTGGATAAGCTGGTGGAAAGCATGGAGGTATTCTGTGAGGAAACGCAAAAACCCAAGCCCCGTGATCTGGTACTGGTGGATTTTCAGACATTGGAGCTGTACGCCATTCAGGAGCATAATGCGGGATACTTTATCCGGGATTATTATGTGGAAATTGAGTCGGAGGAAGATGGGGTGGAAGTAAAGGCATTTTACTGCCCGAAGCTTAATAACGGGAAAAAGGATGGAGAATAAATTGAGGTTTGCATTGGTGAGGAGTATAATGTAAGTACGTGTTATGTATTGGAAAAACTTGAATTTAGCAGAAAGAAGGATTGTTATGAAATTTATCAATACTAGAAAATTCACATGGATAATTTGTATAATAGGATTTTTGCTTGCTCTTGTAAGTATATTTTTCTTACCGAGTATTATTCCAGTACATTTTGCAAATGGGATTGCGGATGATTATGGAAGAAAAATACAAATATTTTTATTTCCTATATTACAAGTGCTTATCACTTTTTTGACTGGACGAGAAAAAGTAAAATATTGCCTGACACATTCAAAAACTTTCTTAACGGACATTCAGTTTAATTGGATGATAGATGGTGTACTTTTATTGGTAATGTTTGCAGAAATATGGGTTATCTATGCTTCATTTGCATAGAAATACTTGCATAACAATTTACATTTGATTGAGCAGATAAAAATGATTTGAGGTGGTAGCAATGAAAAAGCGATTGGGAATCATAGCCGGAATTTTAGGAATTGTATTGGCAGTCATTGGCATTGTACTGAAGCAGAAAGAAAACACAGCCGTTTCTGTTATTGGTGGTGCGGATGGCCCGACTTCTATTTTCATAGCAGGGAAGTTAAATGGTGATAATTTTATTTTTATGATTGTAGTTGGAATTATTTTATTGATTTTGGCAGGAGTTATTTTTTACAAACGTAAGCATTAAGTTACAGTTTTTTAGACTGTGTATGGCGGAAGAACCGGGAAAGTGTAGATATATCATGGGGATTTTGGAAAAAAATAAAAAAAGTAAGGGTACAGCGTTTGTCTATGATGAGAATAATGATTACTATAAGATGGAAATAAACGGGATTGAATTTGTCTGTGACAGTATACATTCCGATTATGAGAAGCATGCAGTTGAACTGGCACAGGCGTATGAGAAAAGGCTGCCGGATATCGTGGATTATCTTATGCCGGATATAAAGGAGATGTTTGGAATTACAAATCCAGATGTAATAGCAAACTCACTAGGAAAGCCGAGTATAGATTTGGATAGAGGAACACTGACTTATCTGGAGCACACAATGGACAGCCTACATATTATTGAAATGGAATTTGACGGTATCTTCACGGCATTCTATAACTCCTGTATTGATGGATAGGACTTTAGTAACATAGAGCTGCAGTTGTCTACAGCTTTTATCCAGACTTCGGATGTTACAGAGAAGCAATCAGAAATGGATTGATCGATTTCTGAAGCAGTATCCGGTGAAATCCTTGAACATATGAAGGAAAAGTATGTATGTTAATTTTATTTTTATTGTAGACAAAAGATAGGACTGATATGATAAAAGAACAGGTTATTACAAATAGAGGTGGAGTATTTGATGCAGAAAATATTATTACTGGAGGATGACTTGAATCTAAATCGGGGAATTGCCCTGTTACTTTCACGGGAAGGGTATGAGGTTCGTCAGGTTTATACAATAAAGGAAGCAAAAGAAGCATTTCAAAAAGGAGATTATGCTCTTGTTATCAGCGATATTACATTGCCGGATGGTACAGGACTGGATTTTGGAAGGATGGTACGTGCAGGTGGAGATACATATCTTATCTATCTTACGGCTTTGGATCAGGAAATAGATATTGTAAATGGTTATGATACAGGGGCAGATGATTATATTACCAAACCATTTTCACTGATGGCTTTGGTGTCGAAGGTGAACGCATTGATGAGACGGCTTTCTAAGGTACAGGCACAGATTATGTCTTCCGGAGAGATTACGGTGCATATGAAAACGATGCAGGTGTATAAAGGGGATGAACCAGTTACTTTAAGTAAGAAAGAATTCTCTCTGTTGCTGTATCTCTGGGAGAATGCAGGACAGATTGTTTCAAAAGAAAGTATCCTGGAGCATGTATGGGATATAGACGGTCAATTTGTCGATGATAATACGGTTACTGTCAATATAAGCAGACTGAAGAATAAACTTGGAACAGAAGAGATAGCGAATGTGAGAGGACTGGGATATATATGGACCGGAAAGGTAAACAAAAATTAAAACGGTATTTTATCGTATATGTAATCTTTGCAGTATTTTTTACAGTAGGAATGTATCTGATAACAAAGTATGAGGAAAATGCGAAAGCAACGCAGATAGCACTGCTCCTTGCAGAACATCCTGAACTGGAAGGGGAAATAGTTGCAATCTGGGAAAAGTCAGGAACAGTAGATTTTATAAGAGACCGGGACGATCAGAAGATAGAAAGAGTCGTACAGATGCTGGAAGAAACTTATGGTTATCACTCAGGGAGTGGATCTTCAGATGTGGTTATAAGGATTATCTGGGGAATTGGATTACTAGTGGGAGTCATAGTATGTAGCCTGTTCTTGTACCTGGACCGAAGAAAAAACTGGAGCAGATACGGTGATGAGGAACAATTACAGCAATTATATGAATGTCTGCAGGAATTCAGAAAAGGAAAATTCCAAACATATCCTGAAGAAACATCAGAATCGGAACAATGGTTAAAGGTGTGGGAATCTGTAAAGGAGCTGGGGCAATATTTCGAAGATTTGAAGGAACGTCTGGAGCAGGAAGAAAATGGTACGAAGAGTCTGATTACAGATATTTCCCATCAGTTGAAGACTCCGCTTGCATCACTCCGGATGAGTCATGAGCTGGTGGCAGAAAATCGGGTTACAGGAGAAGAACAGAGGGAGTTTCTGGAGCAGGAATCACAGGAACTTACCAAACTGGAACAGCTCTTGAATGAACTGGTAAATCTTTCAAGGCTGGAAACACATATGATCCAGATACATTCGCTTCATGAAAGCCTGAAGAAAACGCTAACAGAGGCTGTCAGTCAGATTTATATGAAGGCAAGAGGAAAAGATATTTCCATTCAGGTGGAGATGGATGATGATATAGTTGTGAACCATGATTCAAAATGGACGGTAGAAGCATTAACGAATATCCTTGAGAATGCAGTCAAATATTCACCGGAACATACAACGATTACAGTGAGGACGCAGGAGCTAGCAAGCAATGTGCTTATTGAAGTAGAAGATGAAGGAATGGGCATTCCTGCGGAGGAACTGCATAAGATCTATCAGAGATTTTACCGGGGAAGGAAAGCAAAGGAACAGGTAAAAGACGGAGCGGGTGTCGGTCTGTATCTTGCCAGAAAGATCATAGAAGAACAGTGTTAACTTCCAGAAATTTTACAACTAAATCGAGCTTCTCCTGATGTAACCGGTACAGATCAAAAACACACTATTTA